>DATALK010000035.1:0-4261 GCA_036261085.1 Phototrophicaceae bacterium
CATGATATATAAATAGAGTCCCGGTGTGATATTTGCCAGCGCGCGGTAGTCGGTATAAACCAGAGTGCCATCTTTTTTTCCTGAGGGTTAATTTGCCCCGCTGCTCACCATGTTCCAGCAAATCCGCCCACAATTTATTGGCATCCGTTGGTGAAGTTTCGGCGATCAGTTCGAACAGGCTGCGGCTTAACAGCTCTTCCCGGCTGTAACCCAACAATTTGGCCGCCGCCGGGTTTGCGTCCTGAAGACGGTGCTGATTGTCTACCAGCAGCAGCATTTCCTGGGTATTGTCAAAAATGGCGGTTAAACGCTGCTGACTATCCTGAAGCGCATTTTTGGCCTGGACGTGCGGCGTAATGTCCAGCGCAATTCCCACACAGCCAATAATGCTGCCTTGCTCGTCTACTAACGACTCAACATACGTGCTGTAGTAACCCTGTCGTACCCCTTCCCCTTCCAAAGCTGTGGATGTACCTTCCAATGCCGCCCGATGCGCCACTATCAGGGGGTGCTGTGGCTCATTAGTCTGCAAATACTCATACAGAGTCATACCAAGGAGGTCATCCGGTTCCAATCCTAAGGTTTTTAAGCCAGCTCCCAGACAGGAGGTGATTTGGAGTTGGGCATCTGTTGTCCATAAAACCACCGGCAGTTGTTCCACAAATAACTGTAATTGAATCTCGCTGCGACGCAGGGCTTCGTGGACATCAATCAAATAACCCCGCCCGCGCACGTTAATTAAATACCCTTCCGCCCCAACGTCGCGCAGTTTGGAACGCAGGTTGCTCATATGCGCGGACAGCATCTTGCGCGCGTCATCACGATTGGTTCGGGTGTGCTGAAGTTGAAAAACGATTTCTTCCAAAGAAATAACCCGGCCCGCATTTTTAGCCAGGAGGTACAAAATCTCAAACTCGGTGGGGGTTAAATCCAGCGCCTTGTTCTGGAACTGGACTTTGATACCGTGCAGGTCAATATTCAGGTCGCGGACCTTTAAGGCTGCTGAGACCAGTTCCGGCACTGAATTGGGTTCATTTGCTCTTGGTTTTGATGGCATCGTTAACACTTCTTGAATTACTGGCAGCAGGGTAGACGGCTCAATGGGATAACTAAACACGCCAGCAATCGGGGTGCTGGTCTTTCTTAAAATCTCTTGGGTATTGAAACCGACAACAATCGCAATCTGTGGATACGTTTCGACCATTTTTTCCAGGATGGCGGCAGCTGTAAACTCTCCCAAAACGAGGTCAAAACCGGGGTTCAGGCGAAGCATATGAATGGCTTCCACTTCGTTAGAAACCATCGTCAAACGATACCCGGCCTCCGCCAGAATCCTGGAAATCATTTCCTGTTCAGTTTTGTCGTTGGCAATAACGAGTATGTGTCGCATGAATTCCTCGATTACTCGTCTAATGCTTAACCAAGCACTATGACTTTAGTAAAATTATTTCGTAACAAATCCTGTCATTTGAGTGACTAAATTTTACATTTAGCGGACGTGATTTTAAAACTCAGGATTCCATCAGAAAGATTTTTCGGATTTGTGTAACATTTACTTTAAAGCTCCTGGTTGCTTTTGGCTGAATACGAATTCAGAAATAACAAGTGAAATGACGATACAATCAATCAGGGTCTGTTTTTCCTGGGCGGATAATGTGGAGACAGTAGGAGAAAGCAGCGCTGAAAATCAAAAAGGCGGAACAAACTATTCATAATGAAATTGATTATAGATCAACTCCCTTAAACTTGTCATAGAAATATCACACCTGTAGAAGCTGTTACAATACTGGAATGAAAGGTTTTGCTGGTGGATTTTCTGCTACAGTGCTGCTTTTCAGCCAGGGTGTCTCTTATAACTTTTGAGAATCGCTTGAAAATTGTGGGAGGAGCTAACTCCAGGGTTGCGAACTTCCGGCGGAGAGGGGGATGGCAGGCTTGGTAGCCGTTGTTTATGAGCTATCTGTACAAAAAGAGGCGACTCAGTGAGCCGCCTCGCGTGTTTTATACCCTGTAGGGGAGCGCCTATGTGCGCTCCCATGTAACCACCCTATAGAGCTGTTTTAATCCGCCCCGGTTGTGGCTTCGGCGGTTGGGGCAATCCCTACCGTCTGGTGATGGTTTTCCAGGTTCAGCACCGCTGGGGAGAACAACCCGGCGACGGTCACAACCACACAGACGACCCCCGCGATGATATACATCGGCAGGATGCCAATCCGATCCGCCAGCGGGCCGGTAACGGCTAACCCCAGTGGCATCATCAGTGCGGTGCCGCTCATTAACAGGGTGAAGACCCGCCCCTGCATTTCCGGCGCGACCACACTTTGCAAGATGGCAAAGAGCGGCCCATTGGTAATCGGCTGCATGATGCCCAACAGAGAAAAGGTCGCTACGGCTAAACCAAAAGCGCTGCTGGGCGCGAGGCCCACGATGATAAAACAGGCCGACATGCCCAGCGCGCCCATCAGGATGGTGAAAATCTGCCGCTTAAAACCGCCCCAGATGCTTAACGCGATGCTGCCGATGACCATCCCAATGCCCATTGCGGAATTGAGCGCGGCCAGTTCGCCTTCATGCCCACCAAAGTGATTGGTGACCAGCAGTGGTACCAATGAAATCGCTGGCATGATGACCAGATTAAAGATCATGGCGATGCCAATGAGGATGGTTAACCCACGCCAATTCAGAATGTAGGTAAAACCGCCGCGCATATCCTGCCAGAAGGTGGCTAACCCGGATTGGCCGCTGGCGTTGGCCGCGCGTTCCGGCTGCGGGATATGAACCACCGCCAGTGACAAGACCGCGATGAGGGCCGTCACAATGTCAATCAGCAGCACTGAGTGCATGGGCAGCACCCCGATTAGCAGCGCGCCAGCGGGCGGGGCAACAATGCTCATTAAACCCTGGAGCATCTGGTTCAGCCCGGCCACCCGCGCCAGTTGGTTTTCCGGCACGATTAATGAAGTGGAGGCTTGCATAGACGGGAAGTGAAAACTGCCCGCCGCTGACCGGAAGAACATCACCAGATAAACATGCCAGATTTCAATCGTGCGGGTGGCACAGAGCATGACCAGTACCAGCGTTGCCAGCGCGACCAGGCTGTCGGCAGTCATCATCACCCGTTTACGATTCCAACGGTCAATCAGCGGCCCGGAAATCGGCCCTAAAATGACCTGCGGCAGGACCGCCACCAGGGTGGCGGTTGCCAGGATCGTTGCCGAATGGGTGGTTTCCGTTAGCCACCAGACCAGCGCGAACTGGACGAGTTGGCTGCCAAATAACGAAAAAGCCTGTCCCGTCCAGATGGTGAAAAAACGCGCTTTCCAGCGGGCGTTTAATGTGTCGGTTTGAGCCATCATTCCCTCTTCTTTCAGGAGTTGTATTTTCTTATACGCAAGACCCCCGCGTTCCGTTGCCGGTACGGGTGACATTTCTTATAACGGTTGAAGCGGGAATTGTGTTCAATCTTGGGGAATCATCAGGGCGCACACGGGTGCGCCCTGATCGAAAGAAAAGATTAAACCAGCCGGGCCGAGGTTACGGCATGGCAACCGTGAAGTTGCGTATGGGGGCGGCTGGCCCGATGTTACCCGCCGCATCAATTGCCCGGATGCGCCAGTAGTACGTGCCGTTCGGCAGCGCCAGTGCCGTTGGAACGGTATACGATAGCGTTGTTACAGTGGCCCCATTGACCGCCATTGCCGTGAAGGTGCTGTTGGTCGAGATGTCCACACGGTAGCGATTTGCACCCGGAACGGCTTTCCAGGAGAGGACAGGCCGGTTGTTCGTGGTGAAAATTTTATTGGTTTCCGGTGTTGTCAACTGCGGCATTCCGGGTGGAATGATGTCTATCGTGAAATACCGCGCCGCTGACCATACGCTGGGTGCTTTATAGCTGTTCAATGTGCGGACGCGCCAGTAATATTTCCCATCCGGCAGAGCTGGTGTTACTGTCAGATAAGTTCCCCCCAATATCTGATCTGGTCAAAACTGGCGAGGCAAATGAGGAATCGTTATCTACCTGGACTTCATAAGTGTAAGGCGTGGCTGGCCCGCTGGGTGCATCTGTCCAGGTGAGCATGGGGGTGTTGTCGTTCACAAAGCCGTTAGCCAGTGGCAGTCCCATAACCGGGGCTTTGGGTACAGGCGGGGTCATAATAAGCAACCATGAGCGCGGCGCTTGCGCGCCGTTGACGTTCACGCGCCACAAATACCGTCCCGGAGTCAGGTTTCCGATCAGTGTGCAAGAGGTAGCTTTCTGGTT
>DATALK010000487.1:0-8034 GCA_036261085.1 Phototrophicaceae bacterium
TGACCTTTCCCGGTAGCACTGGGTGTGGGGGTATCCGTCCACAGCGTGGCCGTGGCGGTCTGGTCAAGCATCGCGCCGGTAGCGCTGGCCGCCGCGTTTTGGGTCGCCTGGGCAATCAAGGCGGCCTGGGTTTGGGTCAGCCGCGTCTCCGCCGTCAGGCGGGTGTCCGGCGTTGGCAGCGATGTCCAGAGGGTAGCCGTCGCCGTTAAATTCGCCGCGTGGGTGGCCTGGGCGTAAAGGGTCATCTGCGCGTAGGCGGTAGCTATCGCCGCTGTTGCGGTCAGATTAGCCGCGATGGTTTGCGCCGCTTCCGTTTGAATCCCTTTCATCTGCGCCTGCACCGTTTTTTCGATTTCCGTGCCGGACAGGGTTGGAATTGGCGATAGCGTGATGGAGGGGGTCGGTGTTGTGGTCGGTTCCAGGGTGGGAGAGGCTGTTTCCGTTGGCGGCAGCGTATTGGTAGCTGCTTGCGCAACAGCGGCCTCTGTCGCGGTTGGGGTGGGCGTGCTGGTGTTAGCTGGTGCAAAGAGATTCGGGTTCGAGAAGGCAACTATTCCCAGAACAATCACAATCAGAATAACCGCTGCCCCGGCCAGCAGCGTGGGCCGGTTATTTCCTTTTGGCGGCGTTTTGGCGAGCGCCAGTTCGCCTTTGTCGGTCAGGTGCAGGGTGGGTGTGTCCACATCCGGGTCAGCGGCGGAACGCGGTTTTTCTTCGGTGGTCGGCGGGCGCGGGGTGCGTTCCGGCGCCAGCGGTTTGGGGCGGCGTTTGGGCAGCTTCGTGATCTGATGATTGATGGCATCCACCAGCGCCGCCTGCGGCTCGGCGTCGTCAATTCCGGCCTTCATGTCCACATACCGGATGTCGCCCAGGTTGCCGGTGAGTTTGGTGCGATCCCGCACCTGGACGGTGATAATGCGTTTCTGCAAGCGCTGCGCTTCGGCAAACTCCGCCTGACAGTACGGGGATGTCACAGATTCATTGGAGAGCAGGTAAATAAACAGGTCGCAGGCTTCCACCTGGGCGAGAATCGCATCCCACCACTGGTCGCCGCCGTGTAACTCGGCGTCATACCAGACCTTATAGTTACGGAACATGCGCCGCAATCGGGTGACAAACCGTTCCGTAAAGGCTTTATCAACGCGGCTGTAGCTGATAAAAATGTGCGGCATGACTCCCCCGAAACGGTGCGGTGTGAGGTGTATATAAATTATGACACTTACAAGATTTGATCGCAAGCGGGGTAGCCGTAAGGTTTGCCCCAGTCCTCTCTGAATCGAATTTTGGAATCACGCTAAAATGGGATGATTGGACGGATTCAGGGGGACAGACGATGCAGCTTAATCTACCCATTCTCGATCTGGTGGCGAACAGTCGGAATATTTTGATTGCCGGGGCAGGCGGCGGTTATGACGTGTACGTGGGCCTGCCGCTGTATTTCACGCTGCGGGCGCTGGGCAAAAATGTTCATCTCGCCAATTACAGCTTTTGCGATGTGGATCTAGCCAGCCGGGTGAGCCAGGTGGAAGTCATCATGCCGGGTCTGCTGGCAAACACCATCGGCGGCGTGACCATGCAGATTGATTATCTGGTCGAACCCTATCTGGCGCAGTGGTTCCAGGAAGTGCGCGGCGAAACCATCCCGATCTGGATGTTGGCGGACACGGGCGCGCTGCCGCTGACCGAAGCCTACCAAAAGCTGGTCGAACACCTCCAGATTGATGCGATTATCCTGGTGGATGGCGGCGTGGATTCGCTGATGCGGGGTAACGAGGAAGGCGCGGGGTCATTGCTGGAAGATACCATTTCGCTGATCGCGGTGGGCAATCTGGATGTGCCGGTCAAACTGCTGGCCTCGATTGGTTTTGGCGCGGAGACCGAAGAGGGTGTGTGCCATTATAACGCGCTGGAAAATATGGCGGCGCTGGTCAAAGACGGCGCGTTCCGGGGCAGCTGCGCGCTGACGCCTGATATGGAAGCCTTCCAGCTCTACGCTGACGCCTGCCAGTATGTGTGGGAACAGCCAAGCCAGCATCCCAGCCACATCAGCACACGCATTATTCCGGCGGTGCAGGGGGAGTTTGGTAATTTTCACCTGATTCCGTTTTACCGCCACACGCCGCTGTTTATCTCACCATTGATGAGTTTGTACTGGTTTTTTGACGCGGCGGCGGTACTGCGCCGCAATCTGATTGCGGACTTGATTCGCAAGACGACCACCAAAGAGCAGGCGTTTATCATGATACTGAAATCCGACGAACGCCCAAAAATTGAGCGGCCAAGAAGGGTGATTCCGTATTGATTGGGGTGGGGGTTAATCCCCCAGCACCGCCGAATGTTTTGCCAGTGTGGCCGCCCGTCGCCCGCGCAGCCAGCGATAGGCGATATAGCCAATCACGGCGATAGCGGCGACGATCAGCAGTGGCGTTAACACCGCTTGATTTTTGTTGAATTCGGCCAGGATGGTTTCCCAGTTATCGCCGAGGATGTAGCCGACACCGACCCAGAAGGCGTTGACAATAGCGGAACTGAGCGCTGTAAAGAGGATAAAAACCGGCAGCGACAGGCGGCAAATACCCGATACTACTGAGACGGTGGGCCGCACCATTGGTATCCAGCGACCAACAAACACCATCGCGCCGCCGTAACGATTAAACAGGCTGACGCCCCGGTCAAGTTCGTTTTCGGAGAGGCCCACGTAGCGCCCAAACCGGCGGATAATACTCCGCACGACGGGTTCACCCGCCCATTTGCCAACCGCATACAGCAGCAGCGAACCGGTCACTGCCCCCAGGGTGGCTGCTGACCAGACCAAGATGACATTAAATGTGCCGCGCGCCGCCATTAATCCGGCCATCGGCATAAACGGCTCGGTGGGAATCGGGGTGAAAATGTTCTCCAGGAACATCACCAGGAAGATGCCAGGATAGCCAATAGCGACCATCACCGCTTCCAACCACCGCGCCAATTGGTCAAGGAATTCAGCCATATAAAAGGCACTCCAAAAACAGTTACTTTTGTACCATATATAACACAATACGCAGCCGTTCGTGTCTGGTTGCAGGTTAGGATTGTGTGAATTTTGGATTTACGAATACTGCTGATTCTTGATATGTGATTGACAATCCGTGCGATTGTGTATACTATATCTGTAATGGATATATCGAACTTGGATGTAGCGCATTGGATGGAGGCCATCGAATGACTTTGGCGGAACGCTGCTATCGTCTTCTGTTATACCTTTATCCGGCAGCTTACCGGCGGCAGTATGGCAAATTGATGGCGCAGCTTTTCCGGGATCAGTACCGGGAAGCACATGATTGGCATCCAATTCTTGGGCCGGTACTGCTGTGGATGCGGGTTATGGCGGATTTGGTTACATCATTAATCGTTGAATACCGTGATTCAGGAAGGAGATCACTGATGAATCCCCCTGTGTCTGAGCGTATTGGCCCGATAACTGCTCTGGTTTTTCTGCTGCCCGCGCTGGTTGCTTTACTTTTGTTGTTTAACCCTGGGGCGTTAAGTGGCGAGTGGCTGCCTTACGGCGTCGCGGCGCTCATTGGGTTGGGCGGTTACTTATTGGGGCGCATCGGGCTTATTCCGCGCCTGAAATTCTGGGGTGGTTATACCGCCGGATTGTTGATTTACGCGGTTGGATTCTTTGCTATTAACATCTGGTCGCCTTTTGTGAACCTTGGCAGCGGAGCATCCAGAAACGGTTCGATCACGGATTCTCACACACTCCACCTCATTGCCGGTCTCGCCGCAATCGCGCTGCTTTATCTCTTGTCAAAAAATGTTTTGACACGCTTTCGCCTTGTCATTGCGATTCTGGCGCTCGGTTTTGCCGCGAGGCTGGTACTGAACCGTACTCCAGGTGCTATTCTGAACCTTTCGGAAGTCGCCTGGATGCTGGGTTATGCAGCAACGGCGCTGTTTGTCGCGGTTGTGGGAATGCGTCTGACGCGCGGGGTGGGTCTCCTATCGCTGGTGGCTGTTACTACCGGACTGGGATTGCAGCTTACCCTCTTTACCATAGATGAGTATCAGGGGATACAACTGACTCTCATGATCTTACTGGGGGCGTTTGTTCCCCTGATTGTTTGCCCTGCCTGGCTGTTGTTAACCCAGAACTGGCGCGTCCAGAAGTACGGTCTGTTGGTGATCTGGACGCTGATGATGTTGGGGTTATTTGCCGTACCGCAGCTGTTGTGGCGACCCGGACGTTCGCTAACGATAAACGTCATCCTCTACTACATCGGGAGCTGCCTGCCAATCTGGATTGGTTTATGGTTGGCCCTCGCCATCTACGAGCGCGAGACACCGACGCTCGTTTCTACCGTCGAGCCAGCCATTCAAGGTGCTTAAAGCGCTTCTTTAATTGCCAGCGCCAGGGGTTCGGTGATGCCGGGGACAGCGGTCAGTTCTTCCACACTGGCGGTTTTGATAGCATCAATCGAGTTACCGAAGGCTTTTAACAGCGCCTTCCGTTTCTTTGGTCCAATGCCGGGAATCGTTTCTAACTTACTTGCCATGCCGATTTTGGTGCGCTGATTGCGGTGCGTGGTGATGGCAAACCGGTGGGCCTCATCACGGACGCGCTGCACTAAGTACAGGGCCTGACTGCGGCGCGGCAGAATCACCGGATGTGAATCACCCGGCAGATACAATTCTTCAAACTGTTTCGCCAGCGCTACCACCGGCAATTTACCAAATAAACCGAATTCTTGCAGCACTTCCACCGCGATACCGAGTTGGCCTTTACCGCCGTCAATCATCAGCAAATCCGGCAGCAAGCGCCAGGTTTCGTCGCGGTCTGTTTTGCCGGGGTCGGTTTCTGTCGGTTCGGTGAGCGCGGTCTGGTAGCGCGTAAACCGGCGGGTGAGGGCCTCGCGCATAGATTGGTAATCGTCCGGCCCCTCGTGGTTGACGGTGCGAATGTTAAAGCGGCGGTATTCGTTTTTACGCGGCGCACCCCGCAAAAAGACCACGCGGCTGGCGACAATGGCCGTTCCCTGGGTGGTGCTGATGTCGTAACACTCGATGCGATTGGGCGGGATGGGCAGCTTGAGCGCTTCCTGCAATTCGGCCATCGCCTGTTCATGTTTGTGGGTGTCGGCTTCCCATTGGGCGCGAATCATACGCAGGGCTTCGGACGCATTTTCTTCCGCGATTTTCACCAGATTGTGTTTGTCGCCGCGCTTCGGCACGGTGATGGTGACTTTTTGCCCGCCGCGTTTATTCCGTAACCACTGCTCGATAATCCGCGCTTCTTCGACTTCATCTGGTAGGATGATTTCGTGCGGGACTTCGGCCACATCACCGTAAAACTGAGTCATAAACTGGCTGAGGATTTCGGCGTCCGGCTCATCTTCCGCGCCGCCCAGCATTCGGGCGTCACTGCCGACCAGTTTGCCGTTACGGATAAACAGGATTTGGACGCAGGCATCATTTTTATCCCGCGCCAGGGCGATTACATCATGGTCGGTCATGTTGGGATTCACGATTTTGTGCCGCTGATTGATGTATTCAATTGCTTTGATCTGATCCCGAATCGCGGCGGCGCGCTCGAACTGAAGATTTTCGGCGGCCTGCTGCATGTCGTGATTCAACCGCGCCAGCACGCGCTCTGATTTGCCACCCAGCACATCCATCAGTTCGCTAATCATAGCGCGGTACTGTTCCTGGTTGACGGCCCCAATACACGGTGCGTTGCAGAGTTTGATGTCGTAAAACAGGCAGGCGCGTTCGTCCTGGCCGTTGATAACCCGATCACAGGTCAGATACGGGAAGGCTTTGCGGAGCGTGCGCAGGGTATTCTGCACGGCCCACATGGCCGTATACGGGCCAAAGTAGCGGCTGCCGTCTTTATCCACCCGGCGCGTGGTTTCGACTCGGGGGAACGGGTCGTGCCAGTTAACCTTGATGTACGGGTAACGTTTGTCGTCCTTCAACATAATGTTGAAGTGCGGCATGTGCCGTTTAATCAGGGTTTCTTCCAGAATGAGGGCCTGGACTTCCGTTTCGGCAACGATGATTTCAATGTCTACAATCTGTTCGCGCAGGCGCAGCGTTTTGGCGTTGCCTTCGGCACTGGAATTGAAGTAACTGCGGACACGGTTGCGCAGCCGTTTAGCCTTGCCGACATAGATGACTTTGCCCTTTGCATCTTTCATCAGATAACAACCGGGCTTCAGGGGCAGGCTGGCGAGAATTCGTTCGATATGTTCGGAGGGCTGGAATTGAGACATCAGGTTAGGCCGGGACACTGTTGAATTTTCGTTCTATTTTAACAAGAATCGGGTTAGGAGGCGATGCTTAAAAATGTGTCGCAAAAAGAGCTTTTCGGCTACTATTATTGTTAGTTCAACCACCACCATTTTAATCATGGAGGCGTCATCCCATGACGCGCATTTTTATTTCGTACCGTCGCAGCGACAGTGCCACCATTGCTGGCCGAATTTATGACCGGTTGGCAGAGGCATTTGGCGAAAATAATGTTTTTAAAGACAGTTATGGCATTCAGCCCGGTGAGGATTTTCGCGGCAAGATCAGGGAACAGATTGCGACCTGTGATGTCGTGTTAGTTATCATTGGCTCCACGTGGCTGAGTGTCACGGAAGCGAATAATCCGAGTCTGCGCCGCCTGGATAATCCGGCAGATTGGGTTCGGGTTGAAGTTGAATCGGGTTTGCAGCGGGATAAGGCGGTTGTCATTCCGGTGCTGGTCGGTGGGGCATCTATGCCGCGCGCGGATGATTTGCCGGTTTCGCTGCGGGAGTTGGCCTATAAAAATGCGGTCAATGTGCGGGATGACCCGGATTTTCGCAACGACATCAAGGGATTGATTGACTATCTAAAAACAATACCGGAAACGTCGCTACCGGATGAAAAACCCGCTAAAACGTCGGCTGAAAAAAGTGTTGCACAAAAGCGCCTGCTGGAAGCGGCCATGCCCGCCTGTACCAAGCTGAATACCAGCACCGAAGTGCGTGCCAAGATTTCGCTGCCGGGTTCAGATGGACTGCGCGCTGAACTGCCGGACGTACTGCCTTCGGGTGACATTATCCAAAAAGGAGATGTGCGTTCCAGTTCGTTTCCAATGCGTTTCCCAGTTGATCCGCAGTCGGGCGAACTGCTGCCCGGTATCGTCTGTGTCAAAGCGGTGGCGAATGACTTTATCATCCAGATGGAAACCGCTGGCAACACTGTGTGTGGCGACGATCAAGTAGAACTGGAACTGCTGCAAGACGAAGACTCGCGCACGGTGATTTTTGATTTGCTTCCCAAACCCGGCGCAGCGGCGGGGGTTTCGCGGGTGTTCATTCGGCTCTACCAGGGCGAAAAGATGATCGCCGAGACTTCGGTAGCAACCCGGTTGGTGCAAACGATGGACGAACATCCGAGCTGTGGCGCGTGGCAGTTAGCGACGACTGCGGTCAATACCGCGCCAAGAAATGCTCCGGCTCCCGCGCAGCCCGCTATCGTTGATATACTTCCGGCTCCCACACCAAAACCCGCGCGTCAGGTTGAGGAAGAGGCAGACTTTGCGCTGCCATCTCCTGAACCGCAGCCCGCTTCGGCCCCCCGCGAGTCCTGGAAAAAGGAACGCGAGGCGGCGGATATTCAGCAGAATATCGAACAAATGCAAGGCGGGACGGTCATTGGCCGCCAGCAAAATTATTATGGCGGCGGTTTTTCTCCGCCACCGGCGCCGGTGGCCCCGGCGGCCAGTATTCCCCCGCCCGCGCAGACCGCTGCGCCGCGAATGGCCGCTAAACGCACCTTGTCCAGCCCGGTCTGGGGCGGGATTGCCGGCATTGTGGCGATTATTGCCCTGGTAGTGGCGATTGTGCCGCTGTTAAATCAAGTTAATCCTCCGTCTACGCCGACCTGGACGCCGACCTTGCTGGCGACTACCGAAACGCCACCGGCAACAGCTACCCCAACGCTAACTACTGCGCCAAGCGACACACCGGTTCCGCCAACCAGCACTTTAGAGCCAACTACCGCCGTACCGGTCATTGTGCC
>DATALK010000501.1:0-12062 GCA_036261085.1 Phototrophicaceae bacterium
CGGGCGCGCCAATTGGCGCGCCCGCTGGTTTTGTTAAATCCGTGAAGAGTTACGGTACATTCACGACAAAACTATCCGCCGCGCTGCAAGTACCAAAAGTCGTATTATCGGCCTTGCGCGGGCAGATGCGCCAGTAATACAAACCCAGATCGAGTGCGCTGGTCTGAGTGCTTAACGTATTCACGCCGTTCACGGTGGTTTCCCAACTCATTGACGAGAACGCGGTGGTGCGGCTGACCTGGATTTTGTAACCGGTAGCCCAGGGGATGCGGTTCCAGCTTAAGGTCGGTGTTATGGTGGAGAAGATATTGCGCTGGACGCCAGCGTTGGCGGCTGAAGCCAGCGTAAATGAGGCTGTCGTCGTCCAGGCTGAGGCTTCGCCACTGGGAGTCTGAGAGCGGACATGCCAGTAATAGGTGCGGCCTGCTGTCAGTGGGGGCATGGTGTAGCTGGTGCCGGTGGTCTGGGCAGAAATCACTGCGCCAGAGGTAAAGTTGTTCGTTGTGTCCAGTTCAATGTCGTAACCAACTGCGTATTTGACCGCGTTCCAGGACAAGGTCGGCGTCGTAACCGTTGTGCCGATAGGCGCGGTCAGTGTGGGCGGGCCGGGGAGCTGGTTGGCAACATAGACGGTGAAAGAACTGGTACTCTGGCTGTTGACGCGGATGCGGATGTTATTGGTGGCATCTTCATACATTTCCCCGGCGACCCAGGCCGCACCCGCACCATTGACAACCACTTCAGGGATGTTACTGGTGGGATTGGCAGCAACCACCAGCGCTGGCCCAGTGTTGGTTCCCGGCCAACCACCGCGCCCCGCCAGATAATCATGAATGATAACGGCGGAAGTGGGGATACTCTGATCGTAGTTTTGCGCGCCGGTGACTTTAAAGCGCGCCTCAACCGTGTAATAGTGGCTGGATGAGCCGTTGACGGGGATTTTAATCATTAACGGCTCGGTGGATTGCGGGAGTTGCAGGCGTTCCAAGGTCACCGTTTTTGACCAACCGGGAGAGACTGTGACCAGACGATTAGCCGGTATCCAGCCCGCCGTGTTCAGGCTGGAAGCAATGGTTCCTGGCGGGATATAACTACCAAAGGTGGCATCCCAGGCTTCGCGGGTGCCGTCGCTGCGGCTCATCACATCCCATTGGGAGATGTAAATTTTCAGGTTATCAGTCGGAGTATTGCCTAACGGGCCGGACGAATGCGACAGGCCAAAACCGTGTCCCATTTCATGCGCAATGTAGTCATATTTTTGCGCCCAGGGCGGCAGCCAGGTTCGGCTCCAAATGCGCGTTTGCCCATCCAGGCTTAAGGTTCCCCAACCGCCCCAAGCACAGCAGTCCAGATCATCGTTGAACATCATATTAAAACCCTTGTAAGCCGTAAAGTTTACGTAAGGGTCTGCCGCGTGAGTGCAGTCTTTCAACATTTCGGCGCGATTGGCATTCGTTCCGTTGTCATCAGGGATATAGTACGAGCGCGGGTGGGGTAGGGTAATCCAACCGGTAGTTGGGTATGTGGTGCTGTTATCAATGTTGATTAGATTATACGAAGTCTGTTTCCAGTAATGGTTGATGCCGGGATAGGTAGCGCCAAGCAACGTATTATAATCTGCTGCGGTATGGGGTTCAGTGGTAATATCAC
This sequence comes from Phototrophicaceae bacterium, assembly GCA_036261085.1. Classification (GTDB taxonomy): domain Bacteria; phylum Chloroflexota; class Anaerolineae; order Aggregatilineales; family Phototrophicaceae; genus CFX2. The sequence continues at coordinate 1,651 of DATALK010000501.1, forward strand.
TGAACTTGCACAGGAGATTGATCCAGGGGTAAGTGCCAGCGGCGCCGACCAGTGGGGGCGTTTGGGGCGCATTCGTGGCCGCAATGGGTTTGACGGCTGTCACCTGGATGAGCGGCGCACTGCTGACGGACTGACCGGCTTGTACGGTCTGACCGGCGGTTTGCCCCGTCACCTGAACTTTCTGATCGCGGACAGAAATCGCGGTTTCATAATCCACAACAAGCTGGGCGAGGGTTTGCCCATTCCCGTCTTCTAACAGAATGAACTGCTGCGGGGGCAAATTCGAGTCTCGCGGCGGGTCGCCATTCAGGACGGCGAGGTAACCGGTCAGCGTGACGCTGGCTTGGGCGCTGGTTTCCACGACCCCCAGCGCCAGCAGCAGAACGACGGTGAAGATGATTGGCTTCCGGCGGATTCGATTGGACATGTGTCATGTTTTCCCGTGTAGGTCGTGTGAGTTTGGGTGTTTCAACTGTGATTAGTTATATCATAACTAGTTGCGCTAATCACGATAATCTTTTGCGTAAAAGCTGATTTTTAAATATTACGGAATTTAAAACGGTTAAAATGTAAATGTAAATTGATTAGTATGTTTTCTGGTTATGGCAAATTAAACATCGTAAAATTAATAGATATGAATCCAACGGATAGGCGCGGATGGTTGTCCCGGCGGCAGAAAAATTCTGGTTATTCGGCGGGGCTGATGATGAAGTTGTCTACCGCGCTCCAACCCCCGGCATCGGTGTTTAGCAGCGCGCGGACACGCCAATAGTAGGCGACTCCGGCGGTCAGCGGTGAAGTTTGAACGGCGAGCGCCGGTGCGGCGACGATGCTCGTGAAATCCAGCGCGCTAAAATCTAACTGCTGGCTGACCTGGATTTCATAGTGCGTTGCCCAGGGTACCGCTCCCCAGGTTAACGTTGGCGTGGTGGTGCTGTAGGCGGTGCGTGCGGGCGCGGCGTCCGGCGGCGATTCGAGGGTAAAACTGCTGACCACGCTCCAGCCGGAAATCGTGCCAATATAAGCATGGCTGCGAACGCGCCAATAATAGACGCGGCCAGCAGTGAGTGGGTGAGGGATGGTATAACTGCTGGTGGTGGTTTGGTCGGAGATGAGTTCGCCAGAGTTAAAGGTGGCCGTTGTGTCGAACTGCACATCGTAGGAGGTCGCCTGAGCCAGCGATTTCCAGGTGAGGATGGGCGGATTGACCGTAACGGTACTGTTATTAACAGGCGTCAACGTTTCCGGCACATTGGCGGTGGCATTGCTGACCCGAATGGTAAACGAACTGTTGCTCCGGCCAATGACACTGATACGAATGTCGTTGCCAATGTCAGTATAAGTCTCACCCTCTTTCCAGATGGCCCCATCCCCGTTGACGACCTGAAATGGCGTTCCGCTGGCAGGGTTCGCGGCGACCACCAGCGCGGGGCCGGTATTCGTGCCGGGGAAACCGCCGCGTCCGATCAAAACATCATGAATTATCACGGCATTGGCGGGAATATTCTGGTCGTAGTTGTCGTGGCCCAGCAGCCGGAAGCGGGCTTCAACGGTGTAAAAATGAGTACTGGAACCGTTGATGGGAATTTTTACCAGCAAATAATTGGTAATTGAGTCTGGTTCTCGCAGGCGTTCCAGCGTGAGAGTGGTATCGGTTCCGGCTTCAATGATCGCAACCCGCTGGGCGGGCAGCCAACCGGCCTGTTCCATCTGGTAAGCCGTTGTGCCGGGGGGAATACATTTAAAGATTTTGTCAGCGACCTGACAGGTGCCGTCACTGGAACTCATGACATCCCATTGGGACACAAAAACCCCACTGCCCAGAGGCGGCTGGGTTGCGGGGCCGGAGGAATGCAGCAGGCCAAAACCATGTCCCATCTCGTGAGCGATAGTTGAGTATTTTTGCGCCCAGACGGGTAACCAGGTGACGTTCCAGGGGCGGGTCTGACCATCCAGGGTGCGCTGACGCCAGCCGCCCCAGGAACAGCAGTCTAAATTGTCGTTAAACAGCAGATTGATGCCGGTATAAGCACTAAAATCTACAGCAGCATCGGCGGCACTGGTACAATCATCCAGTAATTTTTCCAGATCAACCTTGTAAGGGGTTGTGGTGTTGTAATACGCGCGGGGCTGCGGCAAAACCACCCACTGCGGCATCGTCCAGGTTCCTTCAAGATTGACCGCATTGTAAGAAATTTGCCGCCAGTAGTGATCCAGGCCGGGGTAGGTGCTGCTGAATAAAGATTGATATTGGGCAGGTTGGTAGGGTTCGGCGGCGACATCGCTGAATTTACACAGGAGGTTGACCCAGGGCTGCGACCCGGAAGCAGCAGTAACCTGCATTTCAGCCTGGATGGTCACGGGTTGTATAATTGGGGTAATCTCGATGACTTCAAGCTGGGGCGGGGTGGTAGCGGCATCCACGATGCGTCCGGTCACATGCACTTCCTGCCCGCGCCAGGTGCTGGTGGTGGCCTCATTGAGAATAATCTGGGCCAGGGGTTCGCCGTTGTGATCTTCCAGCAAAATAAGCTGCTGGGGTAGGGCGTCGGAACCCGCCGGTGGATCACTGTTAAGGACAGCCAGATAACCGGTCAGGGTTATCAAATCATCGGCAGCATAACTGACCTGAATGAAGAGTAACCCTGTTGCCAGAAGTATTACAAGACGCAGCGAGAATTTGGACATGCTTATTTTTACACCACCTATAGAATCATTATAACAAATTTGTCAGCCTTTGAATCTTAAATTGACGCCATATAGGTAGAAAATACTATTGAAAGGGAAACATCATGCCTGTACCTCACCAGCAAGACCCCTGGACTCGCAGTCGGACGCTGCACGATTTACCGGCGGATGAGGTGATTTCTGCCGCCCAGAAAGAGATTCGCCGGGGCAACACCGAAAATGCGGTGTTGCTGGCTTATGAAATGCTGGTCTCCAGCCCGGAACTGGAAGCCTATTTGTGGGGACGGTTGCAGGTGATTTCGGTGGAAGATGTCGGTTTTGGCAATCTTAACGCGCCAGTACTGGTAGAGACTTTGTTCCAGATGCACCAACGCTTGCCGCGCCCGCGCGGAGATCGTTATTTATTTGCCATCCATGCGGTGCGGTTTTTGTGCCAGTGTCAGAAGGAACGCGGCAGCGATGATCTGCTCAACTGGGCGCAGCTGGTGACCGACCAGGAAGGCCGTTTGCCGGTTATTCCCGATTACGCGATAGATATGCACACCCGGCGCGGCCAGGAAATGGGGCGGGATTACGAACATTTCCTGACTGAAGCGGCGCAGGTGCATCCGGAACTGCCAGAGCGTGATTTTACCTATCGAGACCGACTGCTAGCCGCCTTCCGCGCCGCGAAAAAGTAAGTTTTAGCCGGACAGCGCCCGTTTAAAAAGTTCATAGACGCTGTTGATATTGAGTTCCTGCACGATGCGCACATTCGGCTGGTGGCCGGGGCGCGGCAGGTACTCGATGACGGTTTGCCCGCGTGTATAAGTGCCGCTGAGTTCAACGGTGACATAGTGATCGGCACTTTTGCGCACCAAATCGGGCTGGAGGGTGACGGCCATCGCCAGCGGGTCGGGCAGCAGATAACCGGCATACTGGTAACTGCGAAGGAATTCGGCGGTCAAACGGCTGGTGGCGGTCATAAAGCGAGCGGCGGCAGATTGAATCTGGGTCAGGTTATTAAACTGTTCCCAGGGCATGGGGTGCTGCATGGTGGTTTCCCAGGAGAGCATGGTTGCCAGTGGGAAAGCGCGCAGGGTGATAAAAGCCGCTTCGGGATCACAGAAGATGTTCCATTCGGCGGTAGGGTTAATGGTGTTGCCCATCGCCTGGATTGTGCCGCCCATAAATACAAACTGTTTGATTTTGGCGGGGAAGCTGGGGTCAAGCTGAATCGCCAGAGCGATATTGGTCAGCGGGCCAAGCGCGACCAGGGTGTATTCGCCGGGGGCGGCGTTCACCAGGCGAAGAAGCGCTTGAACAGCGTGTTCACTTTCGGCGCGGCGTGTACAAACCGGACGTTCCGCCCAATCCCCCAGACCATCGCGGCCATGAACTTTTTCTTCGGGCGTCCAGTCAGCGATCAACGGGCGTTCCGCACCGCGATAAACCGGCACATTTTTATGCAGAAGTTCCAGCACGGATAAAACGTTAGGGACGACTTTATCTACATGAATGTTGCCGGTAACGGTGGTAATTGCTTCGACGGTGACACCCGGATGGGTCAGGGCCAACATAATCGCCTGAGCGTCATCGGTTCCGGCGTCGGTATCAATAATGAGGCGCATTTTTTAACCTTTCAAAAATAAATCTAACTGCTGGGCCGCCAGCGCAAAAATCAGGGCCGCATCCAACAGGCCGGTCAGCTCTACATATTCGTCTATCGAATGGGCGCCGTTACCGGTAGGGCCGAGGCCGCAAATCGTGGGGATGCCGTGTTCAATCAGCAGATAGCCCTCGTTAGCCGGGCCAGCGACCACCCGCTCAGGCACAACTCCTTTGATCGTTTGAATAACCTGCTCCACGATACTGAAAATCGGCGCTGTCTCATCAGAAATAGCGGCGGGCGCATAGTTTAATAATTCGTAATCAAACTTTATCCCGCGCCGGTGAATTCTGCCAATACAATCCTGTAACAGGTTTTCAACTCGTTCGCGGGTGAATTCCGGCGTGATACGAATGTCGAGCAGCGCTTCACAGTGGTTGGGTACGACGTTAATGCTGATGCCGCCGCTGATGAAGGTGCCGGGGGTAAAAACGGTCCGGTAGTGGTCAAAATAAGGCTGTGGTGAGAATGGGGTGGCGATGCGTTCCAGTTCCAGCAGGAGTTCCGCCATTGCGGTGACAGCGTTCGCTCCGGCCTCGCCGTTTTGCCACGCGGCCATCCCGGTGTGAATCGCTTCGCCCGTACAGATCAGCCGGTAACGCAGCAGGCCGCGATGTCCTAACACAATCTCACTGCCGGAGTAAGCGTAGATGGCTCCCAGACCGCTTAACAGACCGTTGGCCGCCAGCCATTTGATGCCTAAGGTTCCAGTAGCGCCGGATTCTTCGTCAGGCACACCGATAAATTGGGCGCGCCCAAAACGCAGCCCTTCCGGTGTATGGGCGAGAGCCGCCAGCGCATAGAGTGCTGCCGCCATGCCGCCTTTGGTATCCACTGCGCCGCGTCCGTAAAGGCAATTATTGGCGATAGTGCCGGAGTAGGGCGGGTAAGCCCAACGGCTTTCATCGCCGGGCGGGACGGTATCCAGGTGGCCCAGCAGCAGCAAACCGATGGGGCCGCTCGGCGCGGTGCTGACAATGACATTGGGGCGGCGCGGGTTATCGCCCACGATTTCGGCGTGTAGCCCTAACTGCCGCGCCTGGGCCGCAATCGCTTGCGCTACATGAACTTCATCATGGACGCCATTGACGGATGGAATTTGCAGCAGATGCGAGCAAAATTCCACAAGATCGGTATGATGCTGGTTAAGATATTGAGACAGCGAAGGTTTCATAATGTTTAATTTTAACAGACTGTCAGGCGTCGGGGTAATAAGTTCATGGTTGAAAATACCGAAACGGGCATGATGTTTGTCAGGAATTATGCTGAACATTGTCGTGTGAATTACCTTGTGAAAGAACGTACAATCATTGAAGTGTTCATCGGGGGAAAACCAAGGAAGAATCCCACTATGTTACGAAATCAGAAGAAGTTAGCTCCCCCTTCAGACGACAAGCGCTGGAGAATAGTCGAAGCGACCATGCGGCGTCACGGCTATGACTCAAACGCTCTCATCGAAGTCTTGCACACCGTGCAAGAATCGTTTGGTTATCTGGAAGAAGATTCGCTGCGATACGTGGCTGCCGCCTTAAGTGTACCCCTCAGCCGGGTGTACAGTGTGGCAACGTTCTATCATTTCTTCAACCTCAAACCACAGGGCGAACATAGCTGCGTCGTTTGCATGGGGACGGCCTGTTACATCAAAGGCAGCGGGGCCATCGTCGAGGAAATTGGCAAGGAGTTCGGGATCGCGCCAGGACAGACTACGCCGGATAACAAGGTTTCGTTGTTGTCAGCGCGCTGTCTGGGTTCTTGCGGTCTGGCTCCGGCGGCAGTCCTGGATGGCAGCGTGGCCGGTAAGTTGCAGCCACAGCAGGTGATTGAGCGAATCCGGGAGTGGACAAAATGATTAATGAGGAACTCAACAGGATCGCGGAGCACGAACACGAGGAAGACCAGAAGTACGAACATCACATTTGTGTTTGTATGGAAACCGCGTGTATTGCCTCGCGGAGCGATCAGGTAAAGGACGCTTTGACCCAGGCCGTTGCCGAATCCGGCAGCCGCTGTAAGGTCAAGGGCGTGGGCTGTATGGGCCTGTGTTCGGCTGGCCCGCTGGTCAAACTCGAACCCGAAGGCGTGATGTACCAAAATGTGACGCCGGAAGATGCGACTGAGATTGTCCAGAAGTTAGGTGACAGCCCCGTTTCGCGGCTGGAATGCAATACTAATACCCCCTTCTTTAAACGTCAGACCAAAATTGTCCTCGAAAATTCCGGTAATTTAGACCCAGAACGCATCGAAGATTATATTGCCGCTGATGGGTATCTGGCCCTCAACAATGTTCTGACCACCATGTCGTCTTCGGAAACGATAGCCCAAATTTCCAAGAGCGGGCTGCGCGGACGCGGCGGCGCGGGCTTCCCCGTCGGGTTGAAGTGGTCAACCGTTGCCAAGAGTTCGGGCAATCGCAAGTTTGTGATTTGCAACGCGGATGAAGGCGACCCCGGCGCGTTTATGGATCGCAGTGTGCTGGAAGGCGACCCCCATGCGGTGCTGGAAGGCATGACGATTGCGGCGTATGCGGTGGGTGCAAACCAGGGCTACATCTATGTGCGGGCGGAATATCCGCTGGCGGTAGAACGGGTAAAAACCGCCATTCGCCAGTCGAAAAAACTAGGACTGCTCGGCGAAAATATTTGTGGCACGACGTTCAGCTTTAACATTGATATTCGGCTAGGCGCGGGCGCGTTTGTCTGCGGTGAAGAAACCGCGCTAATCGCTTCAATTGAAGGTCGGGCCGGTCAGCCGCGTCCCCGTCCGCCTTATCCGGCGGAATACGGTCTATGGGGCTGCCCAACCCTGATTAACAACGTCGAAAGTTATGCCAATATTGCCCCGATTTTACGGAAAGGCGCGGATTGGTTCGCTTCGATTGGCACGGAAAAAAGCAAAGGCACCAAAGTGTTTGCGCTGACCGGCCAGATTGTGAATACCGGTCTGATCGAAGTCCCAATGGGGATCACTTTACGCGAAATCATCTTTGACATTGGCGGCGGTATCCCGGATGGCAAGAAGTTTAAAGCCGTCCAGACCGGCGGCCCCGGCGGCGGTTGTATCCCGGAAGAATATCTGGATGTGGCCGTTGAGTATGAATCACTGGTGAAGTTGGGTTCTTTCATGGGGTCAGGCGGTATGATCGTCATGGACGAAACTTCGGACATGGTGGAAATTGCCAAGTACTTCATGGAATTCTGCATGACCGAATCCTGCGGCAAGTGTGTTCCTTGCCGGGTGGGAACGGCCCAGATTCATAACCTGCTGGATAAAGTGACCAAACGCGAAGCCACTGTGGATGATTTGGTGATGCTCGAACGGCTGTGTGACACACTGAGAAACACCAGCCTATGCGGTCTGGGGCAGGGCGCACCCAACCCCGTAGTGAGCACGATGCGCTATTTCCGCCATGAATATGAGGCTCGCTTGCAGGAGGCCCATGATGAAACAGCCTTCCTCTCACATTAAAACACTGAAGATTGACGACCAGGATGTTGGCGCGCACGAAGACGAGACCATTCTGGATGTCGCGCGCGAAAATGGGATTTTTATCCCGACGTTGTGCGAACTGGAAGGGCTGTCGCCGTTGGGTGGCTGCCGTTTATGCCTCGTCGAAGTTAAAGGGATCAGTAAGCTGCTGCCCGCCTGCGTGACCTATGTGCAGGAAGGCATGGAAGTGACAACCAACTCGCCCCGGTTGCAGGAATACCGGCGCACCCTGTTGGAACTGATTTTCTCGGAAGGCAACCATATCTGCTCCGTGTGTGTGGTTAACGGCCATTGTGAATTGCAAAACATGGCCGTCAAGCTCGGCATGACCCATGTACGGGTGCCGTATCTGAATCCGCACCGCGCGGTGGAAGCCTCCCATGACCGGTTTGCGCTGGATCGGAACCGCTGCATTCTCTGTACCCGCTGCGTGCGGGTGTGTGACGAAATCGAAGGCGCGCACACCTGGGATGTGAGCGGACGCGGGGTGCAGGCGCGCATCGTCACCGACATGAACCAGCCCTGGGGTGAGTCGGAAACCTGCACGAGCTGCGGCAAGTGTGTGAACGTTTGCCCCACAGGGGCGCTGTTCGAAAAAGGCAAAGCCGTTGCCGAAATGTCCAAAAATCGGGGCTTCCTGCCCTATCTGACGCGGATGCGGGAGAAACGTGAAAAATGAGTAAAGTGCGGGTAGCGACAGTCTGGTTGGATGGTTGCTCCGGCTGTCATATGTCCTTTTTGGATATTGATGAACGGCTCATTGAACTGGCCCAATACATCGAAGTGGTTTACAGCCCGCTGGTTGACCCGAAAGTGTTCCCAGAATCAGTGGATGTGGCGTTAATCGAAGGCGCGGTCAGCAGCAATGAAGACCTGGAAAAAGTGCGCCACATTCGGGCGCATACCAAAATTCTGATTTCGTTGGGCGATTGTGCCGTAACCGGCAATGTCCCTTCCATGCGGAATTCTTTCAAGGTTGACGATGTGTTAAACCGGGCTTACATCGAAAACGCTTCGGTCCAGCAGCAAATTCCCAACGTTTCCGTACCAACGCTGTTACCGCGCGTGGTGCCGGTGCATTCGGTGGTGCCGGTGGACATTTTTGTGCCGGGCTGCCCGCCGTCGGCGGACACCATCTATTTTGTGCTTTCGGAACTGCTGCAAGGTCGCACGCCGGACATGAGCGAGCGCTCCCGGTTTGGGGCATAGGAGAATTTATGTCTCGCCAGATCACCATTGAACCTGTGACCCGTGCCGAAGGGCATGGAAAAATTACGATCTTTCTGGATGATGCTGGGCATGTGCATGATGCGCAGTTCCACGTCACACAGATTCGCGGTTTTGAAAAGTTCTGTGAAGGTCGTCCGTTTTATGAAATGCCGTCGCTGATGGCGCGCATTTGCGGGATTTGCCCGGTCAGCCATCTGGTGGCGTCGGCCAAAGCCTGCGACGAATTGATGGCCGTTGAAATCCCGGAAACGGGTAAAAACTTACGGCGCATTATGAATATTGCGCAGTTGGTGCAGTCCCACGCGCTCAGTTTCTTCCATCTGGCGTCGCCGGATTTCCTGCTCGGTTTGGACAGTGACCCGGCCACGCGCAATATTTTTGGCGTGATGGAGTCCCATCCCGAGATCGCCCGCGATGGTATTCTGCTGCGGAAGTTTGGGCAGGAGATCATTGAACTGTTGGGTGGCAAACGCATTCACCCCGGTTGGATTGTCCCCGGTGGCGTGAGCGAACCGCTGTCAGCCGACAAGCGCGAAAAAATTCTGGCGACCATTCCCGCGGCGATGGCGGCGATTCAACGTACCCTGGAATGGTTCAAACGCACCTTTGACCAGTATCCTGAAGAAATTCGCACTTTTGCCAATTTCCCCTCGCTGTTTATGGCGATGGTGAATAAACGGGGCGAAATGGTGCATTATGACGGCACGCTGCGGTTCGTGGACGCGACGGGCAAAATCGTCGCGGACGGTATCGAAGCGCACCAGTATCAGGATTACATCGGTGAAGCGGTTGAACCCTATTCGTATCTGAAGTTCCCATACTACAAACCGATGGGCTACCCGGAGGGAATGTACCGGGTGGGGCCGCTGGCGCGGTTGAACGTGATTAGCCACTGTGGTACGCCGCTGGCCGATGCTGAGTGGGCCGAATTCCGGGAACTGGGGCGCGGCGCGGTGCTGAGTTCCTTCCACTATCACTATGCGCGGCTGATTGAAATCCTGAACGGGATTGAACGGATTGAGCTGATCCTGAACAAGCGCGACATTCTGAGTAAAAATGTGCGCGCCTTTGCTGAACCGAACCGTTTGGAAGGCGTTGGCATGTCGGAAGCGCCGCGCGGGACGCTCATTCATCACTACCGCATCAATGAGGACGGCATCATTACTTACGCCAATCTCATTATTGCCACCGGCCACAATAACCTGGCGATGAACCGGGGCGTGCTGCAAGTGGCAAAACACTATGTCAACGGCGCGAAGCTGCAAGAGGGGATGCTCAACCGGGTGGAGGCCGTCATTCGGTGTTACGACCCGTGCCTGAGCTGCTCGACCCACGCTGCTGGTCAGATGCCGCTGCACGT
>DATALK010000504.1:0-3718 GCA_036261085.1 Phototrophicaceae bacterium
CAGGAACCGCGCGCCGGGAGCGCCGTCAATCACTTGATGGTTAATTGTGAGTGACAGGCCCAGATGCGGAATAAACTGCACGTCGCCGTCCACCTCCACCGGTTTCAGATTGATATTGCCCACGCCGAGAATAGCCACTTGCGGCACATTCAGCACGGGCGTAAAACTTTCGATGCCCAGGCTGCCCAGATTTGTCACCGTAAATGTGCCGCCGCCGAGATCATCCGGCGCGGCGCTGCCATCCTGACAGGCGCGGGCGAGACGACCCGCTTCCTGCGCCAGTTGTTTGAGACTCAACTGGCTGGCGCGGCGAATGACCGGCACAATCAGGCCGCGCGGCGTATCCACCGCAAAGCCCAGATGCACCGTCTTAAATTGGGTGATGGTTTCGTCGGCAAAATAGGCGTTCAGGTCGGGGTATTGCAGCAGCGTGCGGGACACGGCAAACATGACCAGATCGTTGATGGTCACGTTTTGCAGGCCGAGCGCTTCCGGGCTGTTTTTCAACTGTTTGCGGTAAGCCAGCAGCGCGCGGGCATCAGCGGCGGCGTTCAGCGTGAGCTGCGCCGTCGTCTGCATCGAATTTAACATGCGGGTGGCAATAACCTTGCGCATCCCTTTGAGGGGAATCACCTGCGTCTCATCAGCAGTGGGGGCGGGGGCCGCCATTTGCGGTTCGGGCTGTGCGGCGGGGAGCAGGTCTTTCGATGTAATGCGCCCGCCGACGCCGGAACCTTGTTCGGGCGCAATAAACTCGCCTTTTGCCAGCATGGACTTTGCCAGGGGGGTCAACTGTGGTTTGGCCGCCAGGGCTGCTTGAATATCGCGCTCGATAATGCGCCCGTGTGGGCCAGTTCCCTGAATGTCCTCCAGGTCTAAGCCTTTGCTGATAGCGAGATTTTTAGCGCGCGGCGAAACCCCGACTGCAACATCCGTTGTCGTCGGGCGTATTGTGGCGGCGGGGGGGAGGGCAGTTTCGCGGCCATTGGTTTTGGGTAAGGCGGCGGGACGGGTTGGAATTTCAGCGATGGGGGCAGCGGCGGGCGCATTGGTGGCGGTGGTTGGGCGCAAAGTCGCGGCGTCTTCCCCCGCTTGGCCGATGGCCGCGATATGGGTCAAAACGGGAACTTCGTCCCCTTCTTTAAAAAAGATTTCTAACAACGTGCCGGACGCCGGACTTTCTAATTCCAGCGTGGCTTTATCCGTTTCGATCTCGGCCAGAATGTCTTTTTCAGTGACCTGATCTCCTTGTTTTTTGTGCCAGCGGACGATGATACAGCTTTCAACGGAGTTGCCCAGTTTAGGCATGATGACGGCAGTTGCCATAGAACTTTCCTTGAACGAATAATTTCAGTACCAGAAAGGCAAACCGGATGAATCCGCTTTGCCGGGGTGTGGCTGCCGCTGCGAACGGTCAGTGTTGGTGCGGTGTGCTTCCTGTTATTTTGACTTTGTTTGGTTTCGATTACTTTCATTATATACCTGACTAAAAGCAGCGTCAATCATGCGATCCGTTGTTTTTTTTGCTCAGGAATTGGGAATACCGTCAGGTTGGCGGGTACAGGGAGAAAAGGGCAGGCTTTAAGACGGCTGCCCTTGTTGGTTGGATTGAGGACGGCGGCTTAGTCGTTGTCGGTCAGAATAGTGGTCATGGTCGGCCCGTCAATGTTGCCGCCGCTGAGGATGATGCCCACGCGCCCGCTGACCGGAATGGCCCGACTGAGCAGGGCGGCCACCCCTAACGCGCCCGATGGCTCAACCACGATTTTCAGATGGTAGAACAGAAAACGCACCGCCGCTTTGATAGCATGTTCGCTGACGAGGCAAAAGTCGTCGGCATACTGCTGAATCAGCGGGAAGGTGCGGCTGCCGAGTGACGGTGTGCGCGTGCCGTCGGCAATTGTCGGCGGATTTTTGACGGTATGTAACGTTCCCGTTTTAAACGAAAGATAGGCATCATTGGCGAGTTCCGGCTCCACGCCAATCACGCGGCAGGTTGGGTTAATCCCCTTGCTGGCAATCGCACAGCCACTCAGCAGCCCGCCGCCGCCCACTGGCACGAACAACATATCCAAATTCGGAATGTCCTGATGAAGTTCGAGCGCGGCTGTTCCCTGTCCGGCCAAGACCTGCTCGTGGTTATAGGGTGGAATCAGCGTGTAATGATGCTGTTCGACCAGCGCGTGGGCTACGGTTTCGCGGTCTTCGGTTTGCGGATCGTAGAGGATGACGTTGCCGCCGTAACCGGCAGTCGCTTCCCGTTTGGTGCTGGGGGCATTATTGGGCATGACAATCGTGGTTTTGATACCCAGCAGTTGGCCGACCAGCGCCACCGCCTGCGCATGATTGCCTGACGAAAACGCCAGCACGCCAGCGGCTTTCTGCGCGTCGGAAAGCTGGCTGATGGCGTTGTACGCGCCGCGAAATTTAAACGCGCCGACGCGCTGCAAATTTTCACACTTCAAAAAGACTTCGGCCCCGGCGCGGGTGTTTAAGGTGCGGGAGGTCATCACCGGGGTGTGATGCGCCTGCCCGCGCAGCCGTTCCGCCGCCGCCTGGATTTGTTCAAACACAGTTTGCTCCTAGTTGGAAATTAATCAATTTATCGTTTTTCTTTGATTTATCGGTTTCATTTTATACCTGGCGGTGGGTTTCCATCAGGTAGAGCCTACAAAATTTGCGTAAAATGGGAATAGCTGGCTGAATATGAGCCGATGATGTTTGAGGCTCTTTTCTTGATAATACTATGTGGCGATCATTGAGGGAATTTCGAAACCATGAATCTTTATAAAAAAAGATTATTAATCCGTTTCCTGTATCTCGTAATTTTCGTATCAATAATTTTTGCCCGTTTTCAATATGTGCAGGCTTTACAAGCAAATGCTCACAATCCCAAATGGTCAATACCTGATTTGGACTGTGAAACAACGGATTGCGAAATGAGACTCAGTCCTCAAGGCACGTTATATACCTATGACCCCCATACTTGGACGTTATACATAAGTTCTCCAGATGGAGCTACTTATACTACATTTGATTTAAGCGCTGGCGCTGCTATGATCGGGGATTTTATTGATTTTGTACCCTTTGATGAAAGCCATCAAATCATTTTTTATTCAACTACTGGTTCAGCTACTTTGTCGAGATACGATACTACCACACGACAAATGAAGGCATTAGATTTTGGAATCAGTGATCCCATAGTAGGATGCAACTACTATACAATATTTCGTTATATAATATCGTTTTATGTTTCAAGGCTTGGGTTAAATAACCAATTATTAGTATGTTCTTACTCTCAGGATACGGTTTTTAAAATACACATCGTTGACGTTATCTCTCAAAAAATTATACATTCGTTGGAGTTTGAAGATGTATCGAGAGAAGGCATAATACTAAGACCTTGGAATGTAATTTGGGGCGGCCAAGACGGAAATATCTACATTGAAACTAATAGCCTAAAATATTGGCCTGAATTAACTGCCAATCCAGATAACATTTCATCTGGCGTATGGTTTATATTTAAGTACTCCATAAACACCAATACTTGGACGATGAAGGTTGATTCATTAGCAACAATGGATTGCTCAAATTTCCCTCACCACATTTCAACAATTACCTGGCCTGTGGCTACAGACCCTATAGGCAACTCCTATTACTATCATGAATGGGGAAGTAATGTTAATGGAAAAATTAATAGACACATGGCTTTTACTAA
>DATALK010000508.1:0-1732 GCA_036261085.1 Phototrophicaceae bacterium
CGGGCGCAGCCAGCATGGGGCCGGAGTGGATGTAAGGCCGCCGCCGCCGGTAGGCTTCGACCAGTTCCGGCGCGGCGAAACTTTTTAAGGCGCGCACCAACTGCTGCATCGCCTGCTGGTGCAGGCGGATTTTGAGGAGCTGCCAACCGGTTTCAGTTTCGATGTGCAGCCAGATTTCATTCATGCCGGAGGTATATTTATGCGAGCGGCCAAACCAGCGCAGTTGATCGGGCCGGATCGCCAGCATTTCCGGCAGTTCCGGCGTGCGGCCATACAGCCGCAGCGCGGTGGGTGTCATTAACAAAATTCCCCGCTGGCGGCGCGACTCCCGCTGGCCGATCTGCGCCGACTGCCAGCGCAGCGCGCGTTCATCCAGGGTCAGCAGCGGTGGTTCCTGGGCCGTGATGACCGCCAACCGCGCGGTCAGCACGGCTTCCCGGCGCAAACCAATACGCAGCGCCACCATCCAAAACACCAGAAACAGTACCGTTCCCAAACAAATCACGTTTTCGGGCGACATAGTTGGCCTGCTTTCTGAATGCGTTTCGCCACACCGGTTTCGGGTCTGGCCGCAACCGCCAGTACCGGTAAAACCTCTTTTCAGTATGGGTGGATTGGCGCATTCCGGCAAGCGGGTGTTTCAAGTTCTTGGGTATTCGGGTGAAAACACGGGGCTTATAAAGTTTAACAATTAAATATGGTGTTTGGGTGGCGGACGTGCCGTTGCACGTCCCTACGAAAATCACGTAATTGTAGGGACACCCAACGGGGTGTCCGGCTATTTTAATTTGTGAAAGAGATTAAGCCCCTTGCCAGGGACTGCATCGCCCTGGTTGTCCAAAATCAGAAATACACCGGCACCGATTACGACTCAACCCGCACCGTCAGCAGAGGGTAGGCATCCCCGAAGGCGCGGCCATCCGGCGAACGCACCGGCAGGCGTTGATTCGTTTCATAATTGTATAAACCGACAATTACCTGATATTCGCCGGACGGCAGATCAGTTGGTAGTGTCAGTTGAAAAGCGGGACTCATCAGCGTTTCACTCGGATCATTCCAAAACAAGGTTGGCCGTTCCGGAACAGCAGGCGAACCATCAGTCTGCGCCAGCGGGGCCGCTCCCAATTGTGGCACCAGATGAATGAACAGTGAATAGTTATCGGGCGGGGTTTGGGTCGCATTCCAATAGCAGCGTAAGGTTAGCGTCTCGCCCGGCTTCAGCACCTCGGCGCTGCGGTCATAACCCAGCAGCCGAATCGCGTCACCAAAATAAATCTCGGTTTCAACATCAGGCCGCCAGAGCCGGTATACCACCACATCCGGCCCGCGCTGTTGGGGCGGCGGCACAAAATCACGCAAATGGAGCAGCGCGGCCAGATAATTGCGGCCCGCGTCGGTTTTGGCGATGTCTTGTTGCAGCCACAACGGCACAACCGCATAGGTCATCCCCCGGTCACGCCACTCTTCGACAGAGTGTTCCGTGATGTTGCCGGTAATCCACCAGTCGAACCACTTCCGGTGGGCGATGCCGCCCCATAACGGATTAAAGGTTTTGCCGTTTTCGTCGCCGACAATAATTGTGCCCACGTCCAGATTAGTATCAAACCAGCGGCGCAGTTCGGTACGGCGATCCGGCAGGCGACGATTCAGCACCAGCGCCCAATCGGCCTGAAGGTGCGGCCACCAGACCAGCACGGCCAGCACCAGCGCCAGCAGCACCGGGCTGACTTTG
>DATALK010000518.1:0-1933 GCA_036261085.1 Phototrophicaceae bacterium
GTAGGTGTATTCCCGAATGATTTCCTGAATGGCGCGGGTGTCAAAGGTCAGTTTGAGGTCCTTCAGACCATGCGCGTCAAGCTGGTTGGGAATGAGGAAGCGGCGGGCAATTTCCGTTTTTTCTTCTTCGGTATAGCCGGAAAATTCGATCACTTCCAGCCGGTCAAGCAGCGCCGGGGGCAGGGGATCGAGATCGTTGGCGGTGGTCACAAACAGGACTTTCGAGAGATCGTAAGGGATTTCCAGATAGTGATCGGAGTAAGCAAAGTTTTGTTCGGGGTCGAGGACTTCCAGCAGGGCGCTGGAAGGGTCGCCGCGAAAATCCATGCCGAGTTTATCCACTTCGTCCAGAATAAAAACCGGGTTGACCGTCCCGGCGCGGCGCATCGTCTGGATGATGCGCCCCGGCAGCGCGCCAATATAGGTGCGGCGGTGGCCGCGAATTTCGGCTTCATCGCGGACGCCGCCCAGGCTGACCCGCACCACTTCGCGTCCCAGTGCTTTAGCGATACTTTTGCCCAGTGACGTTTTACCGACCCCCGGAGGGCCGACAAAACACAGAATGGGGCTTTTCATTTTGTTCCCGGCCAGTTGGCGCACGGCGATGTATTCCAGGATGCGCTCTTTAACTTTGGGCAGGCCATAATGATCGGTGTCTAACACCGTTTGCGCGTGGGCGACATCCAGATTGTCATCACTTTGTTTCGCCCAGGGCAGGATGGTGAGCCAATCAATATAGGTGCGAATCATGCCGACTTCGGGCGCCATGGGCGGCATGACGGTCAGCCGCGAAAATTCTTTCATGGCTTTTTCGTGGATTTCTGGCGGCAGATCGGCATTAAAAATCTGGTCACGAACTTCGTTAACTTCCTGCTGGAAAAAGTCCTGTTCGCCCAGTTCGGTTTGAATCACCCGCATCTGTTCGCGCAGGTAAATTTCCCGCTGGCTGCGATCCATTTCCTGCTGCACCTGGCTGCTGATCTCATCTTTGAGTTCCAGCATCTTCAGTTCCTGCCCTAACAGGTGGGCGAGATGCTGTAACCGTTTGTTTTCATCGGCGGTTTCCAGCAGTCGCAACCGTTCTTCAAAGGGCAGCGTCAAGGTCGAAGCGATTAAGTCCGCCACAAGGCCGGGATGGTTCAGACTGCGCGCGTACTCCAGGATTTCGTCGGTAATGGAGGGATTTAATTCCGCCGCGCGTTGGAAGCGGTCTAACACGGTTTTTATTAACCCCTGCGCTTCATCCCGCAGCAGGGGGATTTCCGGCAGCGGGCGGGCCTTAACCACCAGATAGGGCAGATTTTGCACAATCTCCACAATCTGAACTCGCCGTCGTCCCTGAACCAGCACATTGCGCCGGTCATCGGGCAGGCGCATCAGGTGGCCGAGGGCCATTTCGGTGCCGACGGGATACAAGTCCTCAACGGCCAGTTTGGAGGGCGACAGATTGCGCTGGGAAACGCCAATGATCGTCTGACCTTTAATCAACGCGAGTTGGATCGCCGACAGGCTGGGAGAGGTCGAAATGTCGAGCGGGCTGACCGCATTGGGAAAAATGATTAATCCCCGCAGCGGAATGGCGGCACGTTCAATTAACCCGTTGTCATCCGGGTTAGCATTCTGGATTTTTTGGAAGTCACTTACGCCTGTCTGGTTGGTCATTGATTTTTTCAAGGTGTCACTTTCGAGTTTTTCAGTTTACCGCACGCCGGGGGGATAGTAAAGCGGATTATGAGGGCGAAGTCGGACAATCCCGTGAAGCGGTAAGGTGCTGATTTTAATTCTCATCGTTTATCGCCTGTTTCCCAGATACGGAACTGGGCGGTGCAAGCTGTTTTTAAGCCGATAAACCGCACGATAAGTAGTGTTGGACACGGGTCGGCGCCCAGATCAACCCCGCCATCATAGTCAAAATCGTGCCGCCCCGGCTCCC
>DATALK010000521.1:0-3246 GCA_036261085.1 Phototrophicaceae bacterium
AAGGCGTGTTTCAGCTTAATCGTGTTAACAAAATACACGGTAGGTCATTCGGCGCGGCGTTTAGCGGTATAGACGATAGTGGAATTAAAGGCCCGATAGTACAGGCGTCGTGTTTTGGTGTTGGGATCAGTTGGACTGATCCCAACCACCCATTTGTTGGCAGCATCACCGATTTCTGCCAATTGTTGGAGAACATCCCAGGCGGTCTGCCCGCGCACCCGGTTGCGGTTGATGGTCTGGGCGTTGGCAGCCAGCGCCGAGGTGTCCGTATCGTCAAAAAAGACACCGGTATTATCAATCGGCAAAATGTCGGCGGTGATGATGGTGGTCAGCGTTGGTGTTGTGGTGCTGGCCGATGTGAACGCCTCCCATTTCAACGTGTGGTAAAAACCCAGCATTTCCAGCGTTACTAACCCACCGCTGCTTCCTGGCACACTTGACGCTTTCGGCCAGGCCTGTTGCGCGATAATCGTATTAGCCGCTGCGGTTGTTACAGCCGAACCAGCGCTGTATTGAAACCCTAGATCAACCTTTTCCGCTTTGATGCCGTAGATAGCTTGTGAATCCGTATTGTTGACTATTGACGACGAGGTTGGATTGGTTGCGCCCGTCAGCGTGTAAATCACCGCCGCCCGATTGACCATTTCATCGAGTGAAATCGTGTGTTGGCAGTTCCCGACACTGAACGTGATTCGATTGATAAACCCTTCCCAAATCGCGGCAGCCGGGTTGTCAACATAGATGGCAATCCGATTTCCTAAATACTGATCCAGGAAAAGTTCGGCTTGGTTTAGCGGAATTGCTACATCACATAACGCGGTATCAAATCCGCCTAGTGCCGAAATTTTGTGTTTATAGTTATAGACGCGATAGCGCCGAATAAAACGGTTGCCCGCTTTCGGTTTCTGATAGAGATTCAGGTAATGGGTGATCATCGTTACACATCCCGAACCCCAACCCAGCGCGGCACGATGTTAACGCAAACGTTAAACGTCTGATTCGCAGGTGAGGTTGTCGGGTCAGTACCGCGATAGGCCCACAAAAAATACAGACGATTATTCACACCCGGTGTCAGCATTAAATCGCCGCCTTGCAAGCTGGCAAGCGGTGTGTATTCAGCATCACTGGCGGCTGGTAAATAGCGGATGGTTCCGACCGCTTCCGGCTTGCCGTGAGCCAGATAACCGGTATTGTCATAACATTCGTAGGTTGGGGCCCACATATACAGTTCTGATACGACTTGTACACAGCCCTCATCAATCTTAAGCAGCATGACATCAATAATTTCGCTCGTTGAAGTCCCAGTGGTGCGCTGCACATACAACTTCATGTTGAAGTCATATTCAACGCTGATACCTTGGCCGCGCATCCCAACGGCACTGTGATCGTCAACGGGTAGCGTGACCGTTCCCATGTAATGCAGCGCACTCGAACCCGTCACACTCAACTGCTCATATACCTGACCGGAGTCAAAAAACACGCCAGCACTTGATTCCATTGTTAAGCGCAGCTTGGTATTCTTAGCTGCACCACCATTTTGAACTGCTCTGACGAAAATCATGTAAGTTCCGCGCAAAATCGCCGGATTCAAATGCGGCATTCCCGTGGCACTAGCTGACCAATATCTAACCAAGTTTTCGAGGGCGTCCGCAGGGGTATAGATAACCGTTCGTGCCAGCGGAGACACCGGATTATGCACTACACCCCGCGATGTATCAGTTGTTAAAACACCATAACCGCTACCGCCGCTTGCAGGAAACACGTTGTATAAAGGTAGAGCGTTTCCGGCCCTGTCTGTCATGCTGGGGCGATTCGTGCTTTTCGCTACGTACATATCGTGGGTGTAGTTTGCATACGAGCCGCCGGTTTTTGTCGCTGAAATCGTCACCAACGCGGGTGCATCGCCTGGGATTTTGTTCGCCGGAATGTCTAAAAAGTTTTGGGTCAGGAACGTATAGATGGTGTCGAATTCCTGTTTGTTGGCAACCGTCCCATAAGCGATGTGATCCGTGCCATCATATAGCGAAGCATTGGCCGTTGACAGTTCGACACCATTAACAAAACACGTCCAGATTTTAGGACTGCCGCCTGGCGGAACCTCGGCCTGCCAATACGGTTCGCGTTCAATTGTGACCGTGATGATCATCGTTTGTGCGCCCTGAAACCGCTCGTTGCCGCCCGCAATATCCATACTATAAATGCGCGCAAACTGCGGCCCCGGCGCTCCCGCTGCTTTCCAGCGCAGCCACACGGGAGCCGTCTGCCCTTCTGTAACCCAGAAGTCCTGGGCGGCGCGCCGGTAGCGCTGAAGTTCGGACAGCAGCCAATCTCGATTTTGCAGGCTGGCTGCTGTTGCCGTCAGTTGAATGGTTTCGATCACATTTTGTTCCGAGAAGGTCGATGGCAGCCGTCCGTTCATGAGGGGTGTATCGATCCACTGCGCTTTGGTCTGCGCGCGTCCCGGCGTTCAACCGTCGGCGGCCACCGCAAACCCGCGCACGCCTTCCAACAGGCTAAGTTCTTCCACTCCCGCCTCAGTTGTCCCAGTGTCACCTGGAATCGGAGGCACACCCATCCCAATCGCCAGTTCGGTTTCATTCACGTAATCGGACATTTACCAAAAGCCCCTCACTTGATTGGCCGTCACCTGGGCCGCATCAACGGCCTGCGCCGGACTTTGGACATGATAAATTTGGTTGAGATACACATTGACGTTTTTGGTCATCCCACGGCCCACCCCCATACCGCCCAGAACACTCTGCACCGCCCGGTCAATAGCAGTGGTGGATTGGTTATTTAGCACCGCGACCTGGGTATCGGTGCTAATATATTCCTTGCCGGCCTCCCCGGCGGAGAACAGCCCATTGGCAAGCCCACCCTCGGCCTTTTCGGGAATTGTCTGGCCGCCCGCGCTCGGCGGCGACGACGGCAGGCCATTGACGGCACTGGTCGCGCTGGAAGCAGCGGCGGACACCGAACTCAGTTTCGCCAGCAGCGAGTCCAGGATCGGCAGCGTGTTCCCGAACCCCATCAGCGAATCAGCCGCCACCCTTGACCAACTGTCCACAACAGAAAGATTGTCTTCAGCCGCTATCGCCAGCCATTCCATGTATGAGGCTGTTATCGGCAGGGTCATGGCCGCCGTGCTTTGAAGCAACTGAAGCTGCGGCACAATCGAATTGCCAGAAATAGCGGTGGTGGTAGCGGTGTCCGCGTTGGTCGCCGCTGTGCCAATTGCGTCCAACT
>DATALK010000526.1:0-4377 GCA_036261085.1 Phototrophicaceae bacterium
AATTTAACTTATGGGGCCGCCAGCAAGCCAGCCGCCCCACAATGGAGTTTACCTCAAACAACCGGTCAATGCTGCATCCGAGTGATGGAACAGTGACCGAGTGCCGCCAACCACCTGGAGGACAGAGGGTTGGCGGCGAATGTTTTTTCTTACTACTGGCCGCAGCCGCGTTTAGCGCATTCGTCAGCCGCAGTTTCGGGGAAGTAAATGCCACCGGCAACCGGGATCCACGCGGGCAGGGTCTCGCCGTTGATGGCCGCAACAATCGCGT
This sequence comes from Phototrophicaceae bacterium, assembly GCA_036261085.1. Lineage (GTDB taxonomy): Bacteria > Chloroflexota > Anaerolineae > Aggregatilineales > Phototrophicaceae > CFX2. The sequence continues at coordinate 272 of DATALK010000526.1, forward strand.
CAAAGGCCGGGCCGCCCATGTTCGGGCAAGGAACTCACTGAAGAACTTGAAAAAGACAATAACGGCGCGGCGGAAAAAGCCGCCCAGCGTGAAGTTTTCTTACAGGCGGAAAACCTGGCCCGGCGCGGTTTTATGCAGCCCTTCAACCTGGAAGTTTGTAAAGGCGAAATTGTTGGGCTGGCGGGCTTATTAGGCTCAGGCCGCACCGAAACCGCCCAACTGATTTTTGGCATTACCCAATGTGAACAGGGCCACCTGCGGATTAAAGGCCGCCAGGTGAATTTAACTTCTCCCCGGCAGGCCATTCGTGCCGGTTTCGCGCTCTGCCCGGAAGACCGTAAAATCGAAGGCATTATCGGTGATCTCTCCGTGCGGGAAAATATCATCCTGGCGCTGCAAGCCAAGATGGGCTGGTTCCGGTATTTATCGGGACGGCAGCAAGAAGATCTGGCCCAGGAAATGATCCGCGCCTTGCGCATTGCGACGCCCGACTCCCAGAAAGCAGTTAAGGAACTATCCGGCGGCAATCAACAAAAAGTCATCCTGGCGCGGTGGTTGGTTTCTAACCCCGAATTTCTCATTCTGGATGAACCCACACGCGGTATTGATGTGGGCGCTCATGCCGAAATTATTAATATCATCAAACGCCTGTGCCGCGAAGGAATGGCAATGCTCGTCATCTCTTCGGAACTGGCCGAAGTCGTGGATTACAGTGATCGCATCATGGTCCTGCGTGATCGCCGGATGATTGCGGAACTGGAAGGCGACCAGATCAGCGAAAACGCGATTATGCAGGCGATAGCGGAGTAATAAGATGAGCGAAAAAATAGTTAAGCCGGTTCAAGAAAAAAAAGTGACTTTTAACGTCTGGGCCTGGTTTGCCGCGAATAAACGCGCGCTGTGGACGCTGGCCGCGCTCATCCTGATTCTGCTGGTCAACCGGTTGATCTCCCCCACCTTTTTCACGGTGCGTTACCAGGATGGCCGCTTACTGGGCAGTATCATTGAAATTCTGAATCGCGGCGCGGCGGTAATGCTGCTCACCACCGGCATGACGCTGGTGATTGCCACCAAAGGTATTGATCTGTCTGTCGGCGCGGTGATTGCCATTTGCGGCGCGGTTTCCGCCACGCTGATTGCCGATCAACCGCCCGCCGTCGCCATTCTGTTTGGTTTAGGCGCGGCGTTGTTATGTGGCGTGTGGAATGGCGTGCTGGTGGCCGTTTTTAACATCCAGCCGATTGTTGCCACCCTCATCCTCATGGTCGTCGGGCGCGGTATTGCCCAAATGATTACCAATGGGCAAATCGCCATTTTTAACGATCCGACCCTCTCCTTTATCGGGGCGGGCGTGGTCTTTGGGCTGCCCTTCCCGATTTTCCTGTCCATTGGCGTGTTAATTGTGGTCTGGTTGTTTGTGCGGCGCACGGCGGTGGGTCTGCTGATTGAGTCCGTCGGCGCGAATGACCGCGCCAGTTTTTACGCGGGCATCAACGCCACCATGATTAAACTCATGGTTTATACCATTTCGGGTTTATGCGCCGGGATCGCGGGCCTCATCCTGACCGGTTACATCAAAGGCGCGGACGCCAACAATGCCGGGTTGTGGACGGAACTCGACGCGATCTTAGCGGTAGTGATCGGCGGGACTTCCTTAAACGGTGGCCGTTTTAATCTGGGCTTGAGCATGATTGGCGCGCTCATCATTCAGAGTCTCTATACCGGGATTCTGATCAGCGGTTTGCCGGTGGAATTTAACCTGGTGGTCAAAGCCATCGTGATTTTGTTCATCCTCCTGCTGCAATCCGACAGCTTCCGCCAGATCGTCCTGCAACCCTTCAGGAGAAAAACTGCATGAAATCCCGAATTCTACCGCTCATTGCCACCTTTGTGGTGTTTGTTCTGCTGTATCTGGTTGGCTTCCAGCGTTTTGACGCCTTTGGTACGACCAAAGTTCTGAGCAATGTGCTGACGGACAAAGCCTTCCTGGGCATTACCGCCGTCGGCATGACTTTTGTGATCCTCTCCGGCGGCATTGATCTGTCCGTCGGTTCCGTGATTGCCTTCACGGGCGTGTTCTGTGCTACCCTGATTGAAAATTCCGGTTGGCATCCGCTGGTGGTTTTTGGGCTGTCGCTGGTCATCGGCGCTTGTTTTGGCGCGGCGATGGGCGCGGTCATTTATTACTTCAAAATTCCGCCCTTTATTGTCACCCTCTCCGGTCAATTTCTCGCGCGCGGGATGGCCTTTGTTATCACCACCGCTTCGGTTCCGGTCACCCATCCCTTTTACAATGAACTGGGCAACCTTTTTATCCGCTTCCCGGATAAAGGCAAACTGAGCTTTGTGGCGATGTTGTTCCTGGTGGTGCTGCTGCTGGGGATTGTCCTCGCGCATTTTACGCGCTTTGGCCGCAACGTGTATGCCATTGGCGGCAACGACACGGCGGCCCTACTGCTGGGTGTTCCCATTCGTAATACGACCATTGGTATTTACATGTTGAGCAGCCTCCTGGCGACGCTGGGTGGTATTGCCTACTCGCTGTATACCGACTCCGGCTACCCCTTAGCGGCTACCGGCGTGGAAATGGATGCTATTGCGGCGGTAGTTATCGGCGGCACCCTCCTGACCGGCGGTGTCGGTTATGTCGCGGGGACGTTTATCGGCATTCTCATTCAGGGCATCATCCAAACCTACATCACCTTTGACGGCACGCTCAATAGCTGGTGGGCTAAAATCGCTATCGGCTTCCTGCTGCTGCTGTTTATCGCACTGCAAAAGTTCCTCACTGCGGGGGGCGTTGTCTGGGTGCGCAGCCTCTTCCGGCGCTTTATGCCAGGGACGGCGAAACAGCCGGTTCCCGCGTCAGGGGGATAGTAGCGCAAATTTAACCTTTGTCGGGGCGAGACCGGTCTCGCCCCGACGAATAAACCAACCCCGCTCGTTACCCCAAATCCGCTTCTCGTTTTAAATTCACGGCCATTGTTTCCAACTGCGCGACCAGTTCAAGCCCGTTGTAACCATGCGGGCCATATAGCGTAATTTCGCTCCAAACCGGCGGCGCGACAACGGCGAATTCCTGCGCCCCGGCAGCCAGCAGTGTGGGCTGGTTGGTTCCGCCTTGTGCCGTGTGAACAACCATCAGCCCGTCCACATCGGTTAAACTCAGGTCAAAAATCACGGCGTCCATCGGCTGTTCGTGCAGCAGCGCCAGCCCTTCGCGCCCGCTGTAGGCTTTCCACAAATTGATCGGCGGTGTCAGCGCGGCGCAGTATTCGCTGAGTTGATCCACCCGGCTGGCATTCTCATCAATCACCAGCACTTCCCGGATAGGCCGACCCAACCGTTCCAGTGCCGCGACCAGCGTTTCGGCAGTAAACAGCTGTTCGGAATTGCTGATCGGCTGCCGAATTGCCGCGTCACGCACGCTGTACAGTGGGCAGACCAGCACCGGAAGCTGCCGCCGCAGATCGGATAAGTGGCTGGTCTGCGCTTCATCCGTCAGAATCACCGCGCTTATCCCCTCTAAATCGAGTTCGCCAATAGCTGCCGTACTGACCCCAATCACGGTCTGCTCAAAATGGCGCTGAAACAGGCTGAGAACGGCAGGACTGGCCCCCAGGACACCAATCTTAGTTGCGGGTTTGGGTGCGGTGGTTATCGTTACTGGCGCCGCCGCCCAACCCGCCACCGGACGTAGACCCAGCGCCTCGGTATCCAGCGCGGCCAGCACGCTTTCCGTAATCTCGCGCAGCCGTTGGGCGCTGCGTTGAATGGCTTCGATGTCGCCCCGAAACGCCGCCGGGAGTTCGTGCCGGGGCGCCAGCAGCGTTTCACAAAAGCCGTTAATCACGCGAATGGGAGAGCGAAAATCGTGATGCAGATTGGCCGGGAGGCTGGCCTCCAATCGCTGCAACCGTTCGATTTGTGTTTGGAATTGGCGCGCCTGGGCGTGCGCTTGCTCTAATTTTGTCCGAAGCCGCTGCACTTCTGCCCTGGACTGACTGGTCTCCTGCTCCCGGATTTTTGCTTGTTTTTGGAGCTGCCGCGTTGTAGCAAGCGACCAAATCAAAAAAGCGCACCAGACCAGAACCAGCCCCAGGATA
>DATALK010000533.1:0-3073 GCA_036261085.1 Phototrophicaceae bacterium
AAATAGCAGTCTCCCGGCGGCGCAGTTCTCCAAGCTGCACTTTGTAGTAAAGCTCATTGGCGCGGGGGTGGCTGGCTTCTTCGGGCAGCAAGTCCCGGCGGTACACCAGTTCCACCCCTTGAAACGGCGCATAAAAATGAATCCCGCCGTTTAGCTCTTTGAACGCCTGGCTGAAAAAAAAGGCAACATACTCGGTCTGAATCCCTTTGGGAAACCGCCCCTGCGGGATACGATACCAACCCTCAGCCTGCACTTTTTCAAAGTCACGCTTCCGATTGATAACCCCCACCAAGATACGGTCTTCCGGGTACATTGCCCTTGCCTGATTTACTTATGAGCGGCGCGATATTCCTTCAGTTTCGCGTTGATTTCGGTGACGCGATGCTGTTCGTTTTCCCACCATGCGGGATCGCGCTGTGCGTCCAGTTCTTCGACGGTTTTGCCCTGCTGCTCCACCCAGGTGTAATACTTCAGGTTGTGCCAGCGCTGGCGGTTGTCCATCGTGCCATCGAAAACCCAGTCATTCTTCAGCCCATAGAACAGGCTGCGCACGCGGGCCACCGCTTCGGTTTCGTCCACCACGCCATGACTCTGGCGCATCTGGTCCATCACACTGGGATAACGATCCATGCCGTCGGTGGCAATCGTGACCACGAGATCATCCTTGCCAAAACCGTAGTGCTTGACCGCTTTGATCGCGCCGTAGATATTGCAGATGCTGCTGATACCCATGCACCATGACAATTGTTCGACCAGCGCGGGGTCCATATGGAAACGATCCACCAGCGCGCGGCGTCCGCCTTCGTCCGCGAAAATTTGCAGGCCCAGCTTACAGTCCACGTCGTCAATACACATCACGGCGTCCTGGTTGAGGACGTTGTGAATCCAGGTCACATGTTTGTCGCCAATGCCCTGAATATCGTGTCCGCCGTAGCCGTTGAGCGCCAGCGTGGGGCACTGAATCGGTTCGAGGCCAACAATCTTATGATCCGGCCATTCCTGCTTCAGCCGGTCGCCTGCCGCAATCGTGCCGGAACTCCCCATCGCGGAGGTATAAGCCGAAACTTTACCGCTGCCGATGCCTTTTTCGGCCAGTTCACGGGCGAGATCAATAAACGTGTTGCCTGTCACATAGTAGTGGAAACGGTAGTTTCCCATTTCCTGGAACTGGTTCAGAATGCGGACCTGGGGGTCCTGCGACAGTTCGTGCGTTTTGTCGTAGATTTCCTTGACATTGCTTTCGCAGCCGACGGTTTTGATCACCTGCGCGCCGAACCGCTCGATCATCTCGAAGCGTTCCTTGCTCATTTCTTCGGGCAGCACAACGATGCTTTTGCAGCCCATCCGTCCCGCGACATACGCGCCGCCGATGCCATAATTGCCCGTTGAGGGCCACACCATCGTGTGCTGCCAGGGATCAACTTCGCCAAACAGTTCCTTTTCCAGCAGAATCGAATAGGTCGCGCCGACTTTATGGCTTCCCGATGGGAAACGCGCGCCGTACATCACCGCAATCGGCGTTTCGACCCCGGTGAGTTCTGGCGGCAGCACAAAATAATAAATCTGGTTGTTGTAGTCACGCCATGAAATATTATAAAGATTGATCGCATCCAACGGCGCTGTGGTGCGAGCTTCGTTCGCCTTGGCCCGAATGTCGGGAGCGATTAGATTCGGATGCAGCATTTCTTCAAAGGTTGGGCCAGTGATGAGTTTTCTTTCAGACACGTTAAATACTCCTCTGTAGACTGTATTTTTAAACAGGATCAACCTGCACAAATAAACGGTTTCAACGACTATCTGAATCGTCTAACAAAATGCGCCGCTCCATCGCTTTCATCTGGTTATAGACATAATCCCGACGAAAAGCGAGTTCCCGGTAATGCTCAAAATCTTCGTCAGACATCTTCTCGGTTGCGCCGTGGTTCCGCTCCAAAAGCGCATCGATTTCCTCGTCCAACGCCTCATATTCCAGCACCAGTTTGCGGTACTGCTGCACTTGATCGAGATCGTTTGGGTTTTGTTCGGTCACAACGTTTTCACCTTGTTACTGTAGATTGTCCGTTGTTTCGCCAAGTTTAGCCGGGTTCGTGGTGCCATCTACCTGTTTTTCCCAAACATTCGCCACAATATACAGGGGCCGTTCGCGCACCTCGTCATAAATCCGCGCCACGTACTGGCCCATGATGAAGAAAAAGAACAACTGGAACGAACTCAACAGCAGCAGGACCACCAGCGTGGTTGCCTGTCCTTCAAATTGTATCGAGCTTCCCGACAGCCGGAGAATCATCACCAGCGGGATCGCCAGGACAGCCATGAGGGCAATGATCAGGCTGGCATAAATTGTCACTTGCAGCGGGAAAAACGAGAATCCAGTAATGGCATCGAAGGCAAACCGCAGCATCTTCTTGAAGGGATACTTGGTTTTTCCCCACGCCCGTTCTTCGCGGACGTAATACACCCCGGTCTGTTTAAAGCCCACCCAACTGGTCAGGCCGCGAATAAAGCGGTTGTGTTCACGCATCGTTTTTAATGCATTGACCACCTGGCGGTCCATCAGCCGGAAATCGCCGGTATCGACCGGAATATGTACATCGGTAATCCGGTAGATCATGCGGTAGAAGGCTTTGGCAGTAAATTTCTTAAACCACGTTTCGCCTTTGCGTTCCGAGCGCACCGCATAGACCACGTGATAACCTTCGCGCCATTTCGCTATTAATTGCAAAATCACTTCGGGTGGGTCTTGTAAATCTGCATCGATAATGATGACTGCATCCCCGCGCGCATAGTCCAGCCCGGCGGTAACAGCATTTTGGTGGCCGAAGTTTCGTGCAAAATTGATCACGCGGATGCGCGCCTCGCGTTCGGCCAGTGCTGCCATTTTTTCGGCGGAGCCATCCGAACTGCCATCATTCACCAACACCAGTTCCCACGTCTCACCCGTGCTGTTGAGCACGTCCGAAATGCGGTCGTAAAGATGGTCGATATTGCCTTCTTCATTGTAGACTGGCGCTACCACTGTGATAACTGGATGTGTTACCATACGGCTCCCAACCTGACTTCCAAGGTAATTTTA
>DATALK010000535.1:0-1892 GCA_036261085.1 Phototrophicaceae bacterium
GGCGTTATAAATGTCTTTCATAGTCGTGCTGGTGCGCTGATGCGGCGGAATGGGAGCGTAGTCAGGATGCGACCAATCCAGGTGCGAGAAATAAAAGCCGACGCGCAGCTCCTCAGCGCGCAGGGCGGTGACATATTCGGCAATCAAATCGCGCCCTGCCGGGGTTTGTTTGACCACGCTCAAGTCACTTTGGGCGGTATCCCACAGCGCCACCCCGTCGTGATGTTTGGTAGTGAGGACAACATACCGCGCGCCAACCCGCTTAAACAACGCGGCCCACGCCGCCGGGTCAAACTGCTCGGCGGTGAAGCCGCTGCCCTGTTTAAAATAATCTTCATAGCTGATTTGCCCGCTAAAAAATGACCAGGATTCGGGAACGCCGCTAACGGCATAGATGCCCCAATGAATAAAAATGCCCAGCTTTGCTTCCAGGAACCAGGACTGCATCATGAGCTTATTTTCTCCTTTGTCGGCTGCGAATGGGTAGCGTTTGAGGCCATAACTTCCGGCTTCTATTGTAAGCCTGCACCCCATTTCCCGCCGCCGCTGGTAAAAATGTACGGGCTGCGATTAGCCTGAATCCCAAACTATCAAAACCGGTGTATCATCACTATATGAACACTAAAAAAGTGAAAATCCGCCAACAGTTAAAGCGAAACCTGCTGTATATCGGCGTCGCCCTGGTAATCTTTCCGGTCATCATTTTTATTCGGTTCCAGTTACAATGTGGTGATTTCGACTTCGCCCTGCGGTATGGTTTGTCGGCTATGGTTGTGGTCGTCATTGTGGGGGCGCTTTTAAGTGTTTTGGATCTCATCCTCGGCAGCGCCTTCGACTATGAGTCTGCCCCGCGCCACTGGCCTTCCCGTCCGGTCTGGTTATTGAGTGTGCTGATCGGAGTGATTATCGCGGTTAGCGCTTATGTTTTGCTCAATGTTAATCCTGCACTTGGAGCCACTGAACGCCAAAACTTCCCCGCAGCGGAACGATTGCTGCGTTGGGCTTTGATCGGTTTGTTGGATGGAACCCTGATCGGTAGTCTGGTCGCCTTTGTTTTTGCGGAATTAAAACCGCCGTTGGGGCAACTGACACTGACGGATGGCCTGCATTTGTTACTGACTTTTGCGGCGCTAGGTCTGAGTGTCTTCCTGTATACCTGGATAGACCAGCAGGCGGGCGGCTGGAAGTATCTGGCAATTTTCCCGCCGCTGCTCACATATTGGGGACTGCATCATTATTTCCATCGGGGTGAAAAGCCCTCGGAAAACCGGCGCGTGGATTTAACCCATAACCACTAAAAACAGTTCTATCCATCCAGCGCTGCCCATAATTCTGCCCCGGTCAGCCCTTGTGTTATCGCCGTTTGAAGCGCGGCAAAGGTTACATCTATAACCGCTTCCGCGTTGTTTGCGGTGAAGCGCAGGTGGAAGTCATTCAGAAATGATGCGCCATAATTGATCTGAAACACCTGATAGATGGCGTTCAGCCGCGTCCCTAAGGCAGCCTTATCCGCCAGATCAGCCACCGTGACGGTCAGGAAAAAGTCTGTTTCCTTAACCGCAAAACGGTTAATTTCGCCATTTTGGGCGATACAGTTTTCACCAAATCCCGAGACCCGGTTGACCGTTACCGGCTCCAACCCGGCAGCGGCCAGCATCGCCTGTGTTTGTTCCGCAACTTCTGGCAGATCAGTTGTCGCCCATTGCCAGGCGCACGCGATATAGTCCAGCGGTGTTGGGGTGGGCATCGGCGCAGGAGTGCGACGGCCCTGATAGGTCGCAACCAGCGCAGTTTCTGTCGCCATAAAATTCATAAATGTTCCATGACTGGTCGCATCGGCGCTGGGATCAATCTCCCAGCGTTCGGTCAGACGCAGGGCGTACTGCGTCGGT
>DATALK010000541.1:0-4374 GCA_036261085.1 Phototrophicaceae bacterium
GACGATGGCGCCGATTCCGCTGGCGCAGGCGGCTACCTGGTCGCCGGAACTGGTCGAAAAAGCGGCGCAGGTGGCTGCGCGGGAAGCCGCCGCCGATGGCATTCACTGGACGTTCGCGCCGATGATGGACATCGCGCGGGATGCCCGCTGGGGCCGGGTGGCGGAAGGGTTTGGCGAAGACCCGGTGCTGTGTTCAGCGCTGGCGGCAGCGGCGGTGCGCGGTTTCCAGGGCGACGATCTGACCGACCCCGAACACGTTCTGGCCTGCGCCAAACATTTTGTCGGTTACGGGGCGGCGGAAGGTGGGCGCGACTACAACAGCGCCGAAATCACCGAATACACGCTGCGCAATGTCTATCTGCCGTCCTTCCACGCCGCCGTCAAAGCAGGCGTTGGCACGCTGATGTCGGCCTTCCACGAACTGGGCGGCATTCCCACGTCTGGCAACCGCCACCTGCTGACCGAAATTCTGCGCGATGAGTGGGGTTTTACGGGTTTTGTCGTCAGCGATTGGGACTCGGTGCTGGAAATGGTGCCGCATGGTTACGCCGCTGACCGCGCCGACGCCGCCCGTCTGGGGATCACCGCCGGGGTGGATATGGATATGGTGGCGCAAGTGTATGTGGAAAATCTGGTCGCGCTGGTACGTTCCGGCCAGGTGGCGGAAGAGGTCGTGACGGAAGCCGCGCGCCGCATTCTGCGCGCCAAAGTGCAATTGGGGCTGTTTGATCGGCCTTACCGGGTTGACCCGGATTTGGCCGCCCGTGTTCACCTGCGCGCCGATCACCTGGACGCCAGCCGCGAGGTCGCCCGCAAGAGTATCGTCCTGCTTAAGAATGAAAATAACATCCTCCCGCTACCGAAAACTAAACTCACGATTGGCGTGACCGGCCCGCTGGCCCAGGCGCGGCATGATCTCCTGGGGACGTGGACGCTGGACGGTGACGACAGCGCGGTTGTGAGCGTGTTTGATGGCATTAGCGCGGCGGGTATGAATGTCCGGCTGCTGGATTCCACGCTGACCGATCTGGCCGTTAACGGCGCGCGGGAGTGTGATGTCGTGGTGGCGGTGGTCGGTGAATCGGCGCAGCGCAGCGGCGAGAATAACTGCATTACCACGCTGGATTTGCCGCCGGGACAGCTTGAACTGCTGCAAGCGCTCCACGCGGTGGGCGTGCCGCTGGTCGTGGTGGTGTTGAGTGGTCGCCCGCTGTCCATCCCCTGGCTGGCCGACCATGCCGCCGCGATTGTGCTGGCGTGGCATCCCGGCACAATGGGCGGCGCGGCGATTGCCGATGTGGTCTTCGGCGACGAAAATCCGTCGGCCAAGCTGCCGGTTTCATTCCCGCGCACGGTGGGGCAAGTGCCACTGTATTACAATCACAAGGCGACGGGCCGCCCGCTGCCGCGCAACCGGCATTTTTCGCGCTACCAGGATGCGCTGGATACGCCGCTGTATCCCTTCGGCTACGGCCTGAGTTACACCTCGTTTGAGTACAGCCGCCTGGTGGTCACACCAGCCGCCGCGCCGATTGGCGGTACAATCACGGTGCGCGCGGCGGTGACCAATACCGGCAGCCGCGCCGGGGAGGAAATTGTGCAGTTGTATATCCGCGACTGCACGGCCAGTATGGTGCGTCCGGTCAAGGAATTGAAGGGGTTCCAGAAGATTCACCTCGACCCCGACCAGACTCAGATTGTGGAGTTCACCCTCGGCCCGGACGAACTCGGTTTTTATGGCCGCGATAATGCCTGGACGGTTGAACCCGGTGCGTTCCAGGTGTGGGTCGGCGCGAACAGCAATGACGGGCTGGAAGGCACGTTCCGGCTGGAATAGAGCTTGCGGCCCAATGCTTTGGCGGACATGCCTCTGAGAAACGACTCGCAGTGGATGGCGTTAGCGGGTATTTGGAAATTCAGATGTGACTACTTGAGAATCGCAACCTCACCCCACTCGCTGCGCTCGTTTCCCCCTCTCCATACTATGGCTGAGGGGGCGACACTAACTTTTGTTAGGCAGATTAGGTTGTAGAAGCGGAGGCTAGTTCAGCCCCAATATGTCTTATACAACCCAATTTATCCACTTTGAGCCGGTTAACTGGCTCAAGGTGCTTTTGAGAGTGACAAAAATTACTCAGCATCAGAAATCTACTGTCGCCCCCTCAGCCATACTATGGAGAGGGGGTTAGGGGGTGAGGTAAGACCCCTGAAATTCTCGCTCAAGGCCGGTACAGCCTAATTTTCAAACACGCTCTACTCGAAACAGTACTCGAAAGTGATGGGGTACAAATCTCGGTGTTCGGCCATGAGCGCGCGGCCTTGTCCGCTTAGATTTTTGAGTTCGTCCGTCCCCGAATCCGGCACAATCACCCAGGCTTCATGGACGGCTTGGGCATCAAATGTGCCGGTGTATTGAATCATAAAATTCCCGGAACGGCCCGCAATCCGGCCCGTCACCTGCTCCAAGCCGACGTAATTCCCCCGGCCATCGCTCCGGTAGAACATCAGATATTCTAACCGGCCTTCACCTTCCAGATCGCCCGTGTAGGTTTTAATGACCTGGGCGCGCGTCAGTTTTTCGCCGGTCACTGCGGCGGCGGGCTGACCGTCCCAGGTTTTTTCGTCCCAACTTTTAATGGCAAACACGGCAGTCGCGGGTGTGGTCATCTTAGCCAATCCAATCCTGTAACTTCTTGCTCAGCGGTTTGTCCATCGCCCGAAAGTAGACCACAATTTTGCCAAAGACAATCAACAGCGCTTGCAGGTAGACCTCAAGTTGGGTTTCTACCGGCATTTCGTAGCCGCCGCGATCCACCGGTTTTTTTAAGTCCTCGTCGGAGAAGGCCGCGACGGTGGCCTGCATGTCCGCATCCATCTGCTGAAACCAGGTTTTTAACCGGCTCACGCTGCTGTCCAGTCCCGATGCGGTATTCCGGTAGGCCCAATCCTGCTTGAAGGTTTTTAACGATTGCTCGTAGGAATATTCGATTTCGCCCAGTTCCCGCAGCAGTGCGCCTAACGTCAGATTTTTGCCGCCGGGATTAAACCCCAGGTCGGCATCGGTAAGGGTGTCCAGCACTTCGTTTCGCAGCCCGTGAGAGCCTTCAATCCATGACCATTTTTCTTGCATAAAACGATTCACGTCCGGTCTCCTTCAGTTTGAGCCAATTCGCTCATCATCATAATACAAATTGGATCAGAATGATTGTAAAAACGTGCCAATTTAGCTTATTTGTGCTATAAATAAAGGAGTTGAAGGAGGTTCATTGGTGGCAGCGTGTGTGACATTAAAAACAAAGGATGAACCGGCGCGCGGTCTGCTAAATCCCCAGACTGGTGAGCAGAAATTCCGGCTGGCGCGGTACTTGCCCGCCGAGGATGTGGGTCGTTGGGTCGAGCATTACTGGCTGGTGGCCTGGAATTTGGGCGATGAAGCGCCGTATCGGTCCGAAAATTTGCCGTACCCGTCGGTGCATCTGGTGTTTGAGTCGGGAAATACCCGTATCTGGGGCGTGGTCAGCGGCAAATTTACCCGCGTGCTGGCAGGAGCGGGTCGCGTGCTGGGCATCAAATTTCGCCCCGGTGCCTTTTATCCCCTGGTGAAAAGCCCCGTGTCGCGGTTCACGGACGCCACTTTCAGTCTGGAAGCGGTTTTGGGTGTGGACAGCCGTCCGCTGGAACAGGCCATTTTTGCCAGTGATGACGACAGCCAGATGGTGACAATAGCTGAGAATTTTATCCGCGCCCATTTGCCCGCGCCGGATGACACGGTGGAGATCATCAACCAGATTATCAACGGCATCAGCGCGGATCGCACGATCACCAAAGTGGCGGATGTGGTCGCGCGCTGTCACCTCAGCAAACGCACGCTGCAACGTTTGTTCAGCCAGTATGTGGGGGTCAGCCCCAAGTGGGTGATTAAACGTTATCGCCTGCACGAAGCGGTGGAACAATTGGCAAATGGGGAAGTCGTGGATTGGCCGCGACTGGCCCTTGATCTGGGCTACTTCGATCAGGCGCATTTTATCAAGGATTTCAAAATGCTGGTTGGCACGCCGCCGGGGGAATACGCGCGCGGTGTGGAAATCGCCTCGTAAGGCGAATTTGGCGCGGACACAATTGTTTAGACAAGGGGTTTAAACCCCTTGTCTCTGCGAATTCCTCAATCCCGATCAATTATCGCAAAGTGGCACGATTCGTGCGCATCCAAGCGCCAACCTGACGCAGTTCGGCGGCTTCTGCTGCCAGGATTTCCCCCTCCGGCGTCGGGCCAACATTGATCCAGCAGGCGGCATTGCGCGCCTTACTCTTCTGCACGTAGCCAATCAATTCCGCCGCCGGTTTCACTTCCTGCTGGCCCATATAATAGGCCCA
>DATALK010000341.1:0-2108 GCA_036261085.1 Phototrophicaceae bacterium
GGTTCCATTCGCGTTGAAAGTCAGGTCGGAGTCGGGTCAACTTTTGAGGTAACCATTCCCAAACATGACCGGAGGAAAAAAGAACATGGCTAAGATTCTGGTGGTTGAAGACACCCATTCTTTACGAAAAGACATTGTTGAAATGCTCAGTTTTGAAGGTTACGAGGTGCGCGGGGCCGAAGATGGTCTCGCGGGCATTAAAGCGGCCCAGGAATTTATACCCGACCTCATCGTCTGCGACATTCTGATGCCCGGCATGGATGGCTACGGGATGCTGGCGGAACTCAAAAAAGACTCTGCGCTGACGACGATTCCATTCATCTTTTTGACTGCCAAAGCCGATAAAAGTGATATGCGGAAAGGCATGGAATTAGGAGCCTACGATTATCTGACCAAGCCGTTTTCAGCCTCAGAACTCATCGCCGCCGTCCATACCCAACTGCAAAAACGCAAAATCATCACCGAGATAACGGAAAAACGGCTGGAAGACCTGCGCGAAAATATTATCTTGGCGCTGCCGCACGAAATCCGCACCCCGCTGACCAGTATCCTGGGCTTCTCGGACATTATTGCTTCCGACTCAAATTATCGGGAACCGGAACAAATCGTTGAGATGGCGCAGTACATCAACGACGCGGGATCGCGCCTGTACCGGCTGACGGAAAATTACCTCGCCTACGCTCAATTAGAAGCGATGAATTCCAACCCCGACTGGGCCAAAGCCCTGCTGGCGTACAACACTCCCGACCCCCAGGTCTTGATTCAGCATACGGCGGAGCAAAAAGCGCAGGATATGCAGCGCGACCAGGACTTACAGTTGCAGCTCGAAGAAGCGCCAACCGTGCAGGTGCTGCCCGATCATCTGAAAAAAATCGTTGAAGAACTGCTCGATAATGCCTTCAAATTCTCCCATTGGGGAACGCCAGTCAAGGTCGAAACCACTATCAAGGGTAGCAAATATCACCTCCAGATTACCGATCAGGGCCGGGGTATGAGCGCCGACCAGATTAAGGCGGTGGGAGCCTACATGCAGTTTGGCCGTAAGTGGTTTGAACAGCAAGGTCTGGGGCTGGGGTTAATTATCACCCGGCGGCTGTCGGAACTTTACGGCGGCGAAACCAGCATCGAAAGTGTGCCGGAGCAATATACCAAAGTGACAGTCACGCTCCCTCTGGTCTAGACCAAAAGTAACCGGGTTTCCGCTTGTCGAGAAACCCGGCTAATGGTAGACTGGCATTAATTACTCTGATCGTTTTTGCTCGCCAGTTGGGAGGCCGAAAACATGGGCACTGATCACAATCGTTGGCGCTGGCTTCCAGCCTGTCTGGTGATTCTGTTATTTGCGGCTGGTTGTTACCAGCAAACCGGCGTGAATCCTGAACCCCTGTCGCCGCTCCAGCCTGGCCCCACCAACACGCTGCCGCCAACAGAAACGCCGTTCCCCACACTGGAACCAACGGCCACGCTGCCGGAAATTGTCGAAACGGAAGAACCTTTCCAACCGCAGGCACTCCCGACGGAAACACCCTTTTTTGAACAGCCAACGGCGGATTTCTTTGTTCCAACCGACTCGGCGTTTATTGAGCAGCCCACAACTGATTTCTTTGCGCCGAACCCCACGATCAGCGGCGGCTTTGGCGATGTTGTTGTTATCCCAACCGAAAGTGCATTTATCGCCCAACTGCCCACGCAGGATACCAGCGGCCTGCTGCAACAGGACCCCCTGCTGCAACAACCGATTGACCCGGTCTTCCAGACGGCGACGGCCATCATTGCCGGGGCCACCGCCACTGAAGCCGCCAACCTAACCGCCACCGCTGCCAGTCTGGGTTTTGGCATCCCGACCTATACCCCCACGCCAACGGCCACCCTGTTTGGGCAGCTACCAACGCCAACAACTTTCGTCAGTGGTAACTGTGTGCATGTGGTCGTCGCGGGTGAAAATCTGTTCCGCATCGCCTTGAATTACAATACCGACTTAAACACGATTGCCACCTACAACAACATTCTTAATCCCACCGTTATCATGGTTGGACAGCAGATTAACATCCCGAACTGCGCGGGCGGGACGGTTGTGACCAACAATCCGGTGCCCGTAACCAGCGGCG
>DATALK010000005.1:0-7149 GCA_036261085.1 Phototrophicaceae bacterium
CGGGCCAAACTGCGGCGGAAGCTGCTGCATAATTGCCATGACCGGCTGGCCGTCGGCAAAAGCGAAGGTAACGGGGATTAACCCCACCTGCTCTTCCAGCCGAATGACTGGCTGCGCGGCGGAAATATCCACCAAATGTTCCTGTGCCAGCACAAACGCCGTGCCGACGGTGGGATGTCCGGCCATTGGCATTTCGGCAGTGGGCGTAAAAATGCGCACCCGCCAATCATTGGCTGGGTCGGACGGCGGCAGCACAAAAGTCGTTTCCGAGAAGTTTAATTCTCTGGCGATTTTTTGCATGGTTTCGGTTGGCAGCCCGCGTCCATTGGTGAACACGGCCAGTTGGTTGCCGCCGAAACGTTCATTAGTAAACACGTCTACAAGGTGATAGTGCAGTCGGCGCATTTAATCCCTCTTGAGCAGGTCGGGCGTGACAGCATTGAGCGCGGCTTGCAGCAGCTTGAGCGTATTGGCGTAATCGTCACGGTTAAGCAAGGCCACCGGGCTGTGAATGTAACGACACGGCACACTGATGACCGCTGACGGCACGCCGCTGTTGGTCGTGTGAATCGCCCCCGCATCCGTACCGCCGCCGGGTTGGGTTTTCAGTTGATAGGGAAGATTGTTCGTTTCGGCGGTCTGGCGCAAAAAGGCCAGCAGACGCGGATCAACAATCACGCTGCGATCCATGATGGTGAGCGCCGGGCCAGCCCCCAGACGGCAGGCGGGATTATGGTCAACCGCCTCATCCGGGTCGGCAGCCGGATTGGGAATATCGTTAGCCGTTGTGCCTTCTATGGCAATCGCCATATCGGGATTCAGAATCCGCGCGGCCACCCGCGCCCCGCGTAAACCGATTTCTTCCTGGACGGTAAAGGCCGCCAAAATCGTCGCGCGATACGGCCCGCCCTGCAACAGGTCTACCAACAGCGAACAGCCCACGCGGTCATCAAAGGATTTGCCGCGCAGCATTTTGTCGCCGAGTTCCAGATAGCGGCTGTCAAAGGCGATGCGATCACCGAGTTTGACTTTGCCGGTGGTTTCGTCTTTGCTGTCGGTGCCAATATCAATGCGCAGGGCGTTGGTTTTGACCGTATCGTTTTTGCCATAACTTTTGTGGATTGGCGTCCAGATGATGACCCCCGGAACGGGTTTGTCACCGATTTTCACGCGCAGCCCCGGCAAAATGCGATCATCCACCCCGCCAACAGCGGTAAAGTGAATCAGGCCGTCACCGTCAAAACCCGTGACCATAAAGCCCACTTCGTCCATGTGGCCGGTCAGCATCACGCGCGGCGCGGTGGGATCGGTTCCGACTTTAATAGCCGTGATATTGCCCAGCGTATCCAGGCGAAGATCGGTCACATGGTCTTTAATCGCCGGTAGAATGATTTTGCGGATCGCATCTTCCTGGCCGGAAATGCCAATCGCTTCGGAAAGTTGTTGTAACAGCATTCTTGTCCTCGTCTCCAGACCGGGGTCAGACCGCCGGCTATGCCTCGGCTTTCAACTCGTCCCAGTCAATCGCTTTTAAGAAGTCCCCATCCAGACTGGCGATAAACTGCGCCAGCAACCGTCCCGCCCGTTCGATGTCGCGCAGGTCAACGGTTTCTACCGGTGAGTGCATATTGCGCAGCGGAATGCCTAACAGCGCGGTGGGAATCCCTTCCAGCGCCACCTGAATTGACCAGGCATCCGTGCCACTCGCGCCGGGAACCACATCTTCCTGAATTTTGATCTCATAAGCGCGGGCCGTGTCTTTAATTTTAGCAACCAGTTTGGAATGGAAATTTGGCCCAAAGCTGATGGTTGGGCCGCCGTTTAACTCCGCCGTATCGTCCGCATCCACACCGGGCTGCGGCGCAAAAGTGACATCCAGCGCAATCGCCACATCGGGCTTGATCTGGTAGGCCGCTGTCGCCGCGCCGTATAAACCGGTTTCTTCCTGCACGGTGGCCGCCGCGTACACATCCCAACGATGGCGCATCCCTTGCAGCGCATCCAGGCAGGCCGTCACCGCCGCCACACAGGCGCGATCATCCATCGCTTTACCGGCGACGCGGTGGCCGTTTAATTCCAGCAGCGCGGCATCCGGGGTAACAAGATCGCCAATGCGCACCAGTTCGGCCACTTCCGCCGCTGGCAGCCCGACATCAATTACCAGTTCGTCAAACGGCGGATAGGTCTTGCGCGCCGCCGGTTTCAGCAAATGCGGCGGCACGCTGGCGACCACACCCGGCAGGGCGCGACGGCCATGTACCTGCACCGGCTGCGCCAGCATGAGGCGAAAATCCACGCCGCTGATGTCCTGAACATAGATAAACCCGTCCACCACCTCGCGCACCATCAGGCCGATTTCGTCCATGTGGGCGGCCAGCATAATCCGGCGCGGCGGGTCAAGCGGTTCCGTTGCGCGTTTGATGCCGATCAAACTGCCGAGTTTATCCTGCTCCAGCGTATCGGTCAGATCAAGCCAGGCCGCGCGAATAATTTCCCGAATCGGCCCTTCATGGCCGGAAGGCGCATGGGCTTCGACCAACGTTTTTAAGTGAGTTTTCAGGTCGAGCAATCCATTTTCTCCTTAATAACTGCGGTTATTTTAAACAAGAGGACATGGCAATGCCATGTCCTTGCAGTCCATTGTGCCGGAATAGTCCAACAAGATTAAGCCCGCTGGGAGCGCACACCGGCGCTCCCCGACACGGCCTATCATTCTCATCGCATCGCTACGCTCCCGGCGCCGCCGCTTCCGTAGCAGGCGGGACAACAGCTTCCGTCGGTGGGGGCGCTTCAGTATTGGTGGCGGTGGGTAAAGGCGGATCCGTCGGCAGCGGTGTCCAGGTGGGGAGCAGTGTCCAGGTCGGCGGAACCTGCGTCGGCAGCGGCGTCAAAGTGGGCGCAGTGGTATTCGTGGGGATAATCACCACTGTCGGCGGCGGCACATAAAAAGGCGTCGCCGTTGGATAGATCGGAATACCCGAACCCGGATTGTACTGCAAGGGTGTGGGCTTCAATGGGCTGAACTGCGTCACAGTGGCCCGCACCCCTAACGTGGGAAACGGCGTATTGGTCGGGCGAACGTTTTGAATCGGCGTCATCGTTGCCGGAACGCTCGTCTGGCGCGCGGAATTGTTACGGGGAGCTGTCACCAGCAAGGCCGTACCGAGACAGTAAAACGGCAGCGTCCCCAGGATAATCACAAACAACACAATCCGCAGGATGCGCCGCCGCTGTCCAACCGGCTGATAGTCATCAGGATAAGTCATCGAATCAATCCAACATGGTTAACATTTATCAGATGGGTCACTATAACACAAAGCCAGACTGCCAGCAGCGGCGTTCAACCGACGATTAGCTGACGCGACCATTACGGTGGCGAAACCGTATCAAACGGCAGCGGTTCCGGCGAATTGGTTGGCAAGGGCGCAGTTGTGTTGGTCGGCAGCAGCGTAGATGTCGGTATCGGCGTCCAGGTGGGCAGGAACGTCGCCGTCGGCGATAAAAAGCGGGTGGGCAGCAGGACTGTCGCGGTTGGGATAAACGAAGTCGGCACGACAATGGTAATCGGCGGCAGCAAAGTCACACCAACGGGAATAGTCGGCGTCGGCGAGGCGGTCACAATGCCGGACGTTGGCGGGACAAACGGTGTGGTCGCCGCCGGATTAAGGGTGGCCGTCGCAGGCAAATTTTGCGGCTTAGCCGTCCCCCACAGAATCAGGCCCGCGCAGTAAAATGGGAGCGTGATAAAAATGATCGCTACCAGAGTCAGCCGAATATTACGCTGCCGTCGTTCGACCTGTGTTCGCTGCTGCATACCACTTTCCCTTATCCGCCCTGGCTACAGCATTTAATAATACCACATTCATACGGCGGCGGCAGGACGGTATCCAGAGTTTATTGTGCGGTGCGGCTGTACTGCTTGTGCAAAATTGCTCGCGCTTCGGCGAGGTTCGCGGCAAAAACCGAGTTCTGCTTGTGCGCGAACAGGGTGTAAACCTGACTGAAGATGTTCCAAAGTGAGCGAAAAACGGCATTCGTGCCAACAAACACGGTCAAACCGGTACGCGGATGGCGGCGTTTAATCATCGCCCGCGCGTGGCTAATGGCGTTCGACGGCAAATGCGCGCCTTTTGAGAAATCAATAATGGTGCCAACTTCGTAAGGCACAGCATCGAGCATGGCGTAACCCTGGTCAGCCCCGGCATAGGCTTCGTCCCACGTCCAGTTGCCGATCATTTCCATCCGTACAATCGTCTTGTCGTCGTTATCCCACTCAATTGTAACCGGCATCGCCCCTGCCCCTATGAACACAACGGATGTGACAAATGTCGCCCGACACAGGCATATAGCAATAATACATCACCAGTTTTTGACCCCACCCCCTGACCCCCGCCCCGAATTCAAGGCGGGGGCAAGCCGCAAGCAAAACCCCTCCCCCGAATTCGGGGGAGGCTGGGAGGGGGTCAAAACGCGCCAACCGACTGACACAAATCGCGCCCCTACAAATCCATAATCTGATACAGTTCGCCATCGGCAAAACCGCGCTTGCGGTAATACTCGCGCGTACCAATGGCCGAAATAACGGCCAGCTTGTGATAGCCACGTTCGCGGGCAATAGCTGCGGCGCGTTCGATCAACTGCCGCCCCAGGCCAAGATGCTGCGCCCGCCCCGGCGCGGACTCGCCAATTTCGAGCGATTGGCCGTAAACATGAACCTCACGGATCATGGCCGCGCCCGCCAATTCGGCGGTGATGGGCGGTTCCGTCGGCAGCGACAGGCGTAAAAAGCCAGCGATGTCACGCGCTGCTGTAATGTATTGTAAGAATATCTCATCACCACCGTTGGTGCTATAGCCGAGTTCGTCCAAATGCAGTTCAATGGCTTCCACCTGCCGAAAACGCACTTCCCGCGCACGAATGTCGGGGCTGCGTTCGCCCAGCCGCGCCAGTTCATTTTCAACCACCTGCCGGAAATTGGTCATCTGGTTGCCCACAACAATATCCGTCGAAGGGATGTCCCGAATCACGCGCGTCAGGCGGCAGTATTCGGGCGTCTGGCGGAAACAGGCCACCAGCACCCGCAGCAAATCCTCATGGCTGTACGGCTGCCACGAGCCATCTTCGTAGCGCTGCATCAGTTCGGCGCTTTCAATCAGCGAACAGGGATAGACTTTTAACTCATCCGGGCGGAAATCGGGGTCAGCGAACATCTGCCGGTAATCCTCAATGTCGGCTTCCGGCAACGAGCCGTACAGATTCGGCATCCAGTGGGCATGAATTTTAAAACCGGCCAACCGCAGCAGCTTCACGGCGCGGCGGGTAGCCGCAACGGTGTGACCGCGTTTGTTCAGCCGCAAAACGTCGTCATTCAAACTCTGGAAACCAATCTGCACTTTGGTACAGCCCAACCGCCGGACGCGCAAAACCTCTTCTTCGCTGATGTGGTCGGGGCGGGTTTCGATCACCAGGCCAACACAGCGGCAGGCGGCAGTTTCATTTTCGCGGTGAGCCGCTTCCAATTCGTCCCAGGTAGCATATTCATCTACTGGCGAACGTTCGCGTTCACCGCGCCCAATCGCCTGGGCTAATTCGCGGGAACGAGTCATTTCATCTTTATAAACGCGCTGCACGGCGGTGTTATACCGTTCGTCCAACTGCCGCCCGTCCAGCAGCAAGCTGGTCACAGCATGTTCGGGGTGCAGTTGAGACCCGGTCAGCAGCGCGGACAGCACGGCCTCGCGGCCATCTAGCCCCTTGCCAAAGTCATGCAGCGCGTCAAAAATGCGCTTGATAAACCAGATTTGGTAGGTTTCCGGGTAAAATGACCACGTACCGCCGAGGATAATCAGTTCAATTTTGTCAGTAGGGTGACCGGTGTTATGGTAACTGAGCAGCCGGGTATAGGTTTGCAGATAAGGGTCAAAGCCGTTCTGTCCGGCCCGCTGCGCACCGGGTTCATCGGCCATATAACTTTTGGGCATTCGGACATCGTTGGGGCAAAAAATACATTCGCCGGGACAGGGAAACGGTTTGGTCAGCACTGTCACCGGGGTGACGCCGGAACTGGTACGTACCGGCTTCCGGCGCAGACGTTCGATGATGCCTGCGTCAAACGGCGGCAGCACCTCCCCAGCAAACTCGCGGTAAGCGCTGATAAGTTCATCGCGGCTGTAGGTGCCATCGCGGCCTTTGGGATGCTGGCGCAGCAGGCTGTCCAGTTGATCGCGCGTCAAATCCGGTTGGGTAATCACTGCCTGCAAGATCGTGAGCAGCGGCTCACGGTGTAAAGCCAGATCGATGTTGTTTTTGTAGCCCATTACAGTAAAAACCGTTCCATTGATGTATCAGGGATAACTGATTTCCTGCTCAACTCATTGTAACTGATGATCCTGTGCAAATGTAGTTTGAAACGCAGCGGTTGACCGTTGCACGCCAGTCGGTTGATCGTCAGGCAGTGAAAAACAAATTGTGGCTCAATAGAAACACGATTACACGCACAGCACTTATGGGGGATAGTTAGTTTCATGAAAAACCGTCATGTTTGGCTTCTGATGCTGCTTTTAACTGTCACTATCGGTATAAAAGCCGCGCGGCTCCAGGCACAGGAAACAGCGCCCTGTTCCAGTTCATTAACGCCTTCATTGGAAATTCACCAGTGGGGAAAAACCACCCCCGGCGAACCGAATAATGTGCGCCGCCAACCCAATCTATACAGTGAGATTGTCGGCCAGCTTCCGGCAGAAACCTTTTTTCGTGTCTTAGCCGGCCCTCACTGCGCCGACGGCATCACCTGGTGGCAGGTAGAAACCGAAGGCAGTACTTTACGCGGCTGGATGGCTGAGGGAATGAATGGGGAAAACTTCCTTGAATCCCTCGATGCAGCTAGTTCCGCTAGTTATCGGGAACTGCTGAGGATGGGACGCGGCACAATAAAAACCATAGCGTGGCGACCTGATGGCAAAGCACTGCTGGTCGCCGGTTCGCGGGGAATAGCTTATTACACGGATGAATTGGATTTAATCGGATACTGGGACAAACTTTATGGCAATGAAGAGATTCTTTCCATTGCCTGGCATCCCGACGGACGCCAATTTGTGACCGGGGGTGACAGCTTTTCCTGGGACTGGCAGAATGGACTTTTGAGAGTCT
>DATALK010000008.1:0-7562 GCA_036261085.1 Phototrophicaceae bacterium
CAGGCGGAAACGGTGTTGTAAATCTGGATATAGATGTCGGTACTTCCCGTAAAAAGGACATCACCTTCAGGGTTAAACTTTAGTTCGCAGGCCATGTCGGAAAGTTCAATTTCCAGGTTCGTTTGCGGATTAGCTGCATCCGGGACATTTTCCCGAATGGTAATTTTGTGACCACTGAACGCGATTCGATTGTTATTCACGCCATAATCTATTAAAGCCGACCAGTAACCATCAACTTCATCGGTTGTAATAGCCTGACCAGTGGTGACATCATAGGTGGTGGCTGAAAAACGCCCACTAACGTCTATGACAAACAACTCCGAACCGTCAGGGCTAAACGCTAGAGCAGCCACATCGTCTTCATACTGAGCAAGTACAGACGATTCGCCAGATAACACATTCCATATTCTGACAGTATTATCCTCTGACCCGGAAGCCAAAGTGACACCATCGGAACTGAAGGCTAAATCCCGAATCCGTTCTGTATGTCCGGTGAGCGTTTTGTGTTTGGTACGGTTATCAATATTCCAGACTTCGATAACGCCACTTTTTGTCGCCAGGGCAATCAGAGCGTGTGCAGGACTATAAGCCATTACGCCGGTAGCATCCGGTTCCTGCACAATGAGCTGAATTGCACCATTATTTAAATCGAGTTGGCGTAGATTAACAACATTATCAGTGAAATAGGCTGTTTGCCCATCGGGATTAAAAACTAAATCCCCGATATAACCTAAGTAACCGGTTGTCAGGGATTTTTCTACCTGACTGGCTTCCAGATTGATGAGATGAATGGTGGCTGATAGATCGGCGGCGGCTAACCATTTCCCATCCGGGCTAAAAGCGAACCGGAAATAATCCCCATCGGAAGCAAGCTCTTGTTTTTCTTCGGTGAAGGCATTTAATAACCAGAATTTATGAGTAGCGGAATCCTGAATGAGCAAACGGTTATCAGGACTAAACATCTGAAAATGTTCTGTGTCCGGCAGGCGAAATAATTCCTGACTGCTGTTTACATCCCAAACTCGCGTTTCTTCAGCCCTGGTTTGAGAAACCAGGAGGCTTTTATCAGGACTGGTTTGAACCGTATAGATGGACTCCACAAATGGCCCCTGGATTTCTTCAGCATGATAATAACCACCGAGGGAAAATTTACCGAAGCGAATCTCTTCTTCGAAGAAGGGCGGCCAAGTCTGCGTATCAATTGAGTACCAGAAACTCGGTGTTGGCGAGTTATCCATTTGAACTTCATAATAGGCGTAAACTAAAACTTTATCATCAGGACCAAAAAGCGGGCTACCAACCATATAGCGGTGATAGTTTGTAAAAAGCATTTCACCGGTCTTGGTATCCCAAACGGTAATTTCACCCCCATCTAGCCCGCGTGTAGCGGCCAACCAACGCCCATCAGAATTTAACACCATGTCGTTTGTAGTCGCATGAACGCCGTATTTCATTGCTTGTAACTCTTGGACTTTTTCACCGGTTTTGACATCAATCAGGCTTAAGGTCTGTGGCGTGCTGATCGCCACCCATTCCCAATCCGGTTTAAAAATAGCGTTTACAATCGGTACGTATTCCGCCGCGATAGTGCGAGGTTTGGCGTCAGGGTGATTTAGATCGTGGATATGAATGCCCGTTGAGCGGGAGACTACCGCCAGGTATTGTCCATCTGGCGATAAACTCATCCCATCTATACTGCCATCCCCAACCGTGACCAGTTCTTCAAGACGATCAACATTGTCTAAAGTAATCGTCTCCAGGGCGGTGGGCAGAAACTCATCCTGAGCGATTGCCGATGAAAAACAAAAGGCACAACTGAGCATGAATAAAAGCAGCAGCCGAAATTTCATAAAATCCCCCTTAGGATCAAGCGCTGTTCCCAGTCTAACCCCATTTAATTCAGCGTAGGGTAATCAACGAGAAAGCGTTGGATGATACACTGTAGGGCTTTTACAAATTTAATATTTTCCATCCTGGGTCTTCTGGCCCACACCGCCTGACCTATAAAAAATTGTCCCGGCGACCAACTTAAAATGGGCCACAACGACCTGCTTTTGGGCCACAGTTCGCAGTAGCATAAAAACGTCCCTCACCCAAAGGGAGTAACAAGTTTTACGGGTAGTTAGGAGAAGGAGTTAAAGTATGAAACATCGTCTGTTTGTAATGGTAGCAATCGCCATTCTAGGGGTGTTGGCCCTTGTTCCCGCGCTGGCGCAGGATGCGGCCACCCCGGAAGTGGGCATGGGGACGATCAATTGTGATGCCGATTTGCTGCTGAATCTCTATATCGCTGATCGTTTCTTCGGTTACAGTGCCGTCCAGAATCAACTGATGCAAGGCGGCATGACAGGTGCGGTGGATACCGCCGTGTTTAACACCGGCCAGTTTGGAACGCTGTTTACAACGTCACGCGGAATGCAAGACCCCAATACCGGTCTGATGACCAATTCCGGCTGGACAACCGATCAGGTTACAGGTCTGGCAAATTCGCTGTCCCAGGACGAAACCGCTTTTAGCGATTCGTGGAATACCGCCTTTGGTGGTGATCCGGCAATGGCGAATGTGATGCCGCTGCCATCAAGTATGGCAGCGGGTGAAGCGCCGGAATGTACCCAACTGCGCACATCGCTGTATCGTTTCTGGCAGGCAGTGGCGCTTCAGGACTTTTCGGGCGGCATGACCAGCTCATTCTCCAGTGGCGATAATATGGGCGGCAGCACGACTGACATGGGCGGCGCGGCCACCCCGGAAGCTACGCCCGGTTCGTAAGTCTGAATCGGTACGATTGAGACACGCTGACACCCCTGGCAACCATGCCGGGGGTGTTTTGATATGAGGGGCAAACCGATCACCTATTAGGCGCGCTGCGGCGTCCGTTCCTTCTGAGCGGTTGGGCTGGTCTCTTTGGCCGGTTTGTCAGTCTGATACCGGCGGTGGAACCATTCATCCGTTACCGTCCAGGGTTCGCCCGCGCTGCCAATACACAGCCATGCCCCGGCGGGGGCCAGCGAGGGTTCTTTGCTCTCCAGGCTTTGCACCCAGGTGGCTTTGGTCAGGCGTTTGGCCCACACGCCGACGGTTTTGTAGTAGGGCTTGCAGCCAAGTTTCAGCAGATGGGCTTCGGTGGGGGTCGGTTTCCAGTTCGGTTCGCCCCAGGGAGCGTAAGTTTCTTTGAAAATATGCGGTTCGATGGGACGCGGCGCATAATCATCTAAGGGTTTACCGGGCGCTTCGCTGGTCTGGTAGGCGATAAAATAGCCCGCCTGCGCGACAATCCGATCCCAGGGCGTTTCAATGACCTTCGGTGCTTCCGATTGAGGCAGCCGCCGCACCATCGTCACCTGTTTGCGGCTGGGATAATAACGGAAACCCGCCTCGCGGAATTCACTTTTAGTCCATTTCCGCTGCCGGACGATACGTGGCCCAAATAAACGCTGCCAGAGATTCATCCTACTTTCCTCACCGTCTATATTTACGTTACATTATAAAGAACTTGTGTCAGAATTGCGTTCGTCTATGACTATAGTCCTGTCAGCTTGAATCTGCATTAAAACAGGGGTATTTAAGGCAAATCCACTAACAAAGTCTCGATTTTGCTCCAGGCTCCAATACGATTTCCCTGTTTGGCGCGTACCCGCCAATAATGTTGACCTTCCGTTAAATCGGATGGTGTGGCGCAAAGTTTATCAGCAGTTACGGTTTCGGCGTAGCGGTGAGGGCTGTTAAAAACTGGAGTCGTGTCTACCTCAAATTCATAGTGTGTCGCCCAAGGAATTTGCCCCCAACAGAAGGTTGCCTGGGGAACAGTGGCGTAATTGAGACTGGGAGCCGCACCGGGCAGCGCTTCAATCTGCACCGTTTGGGAATCACTCCAATGCCCCCATACCGCCTGGACACGCCAATAGTAAAGTTTATCTCTCAACGTGGTGGTCGGGGTGTACCGAGGTGTGCTGGTTAGGGTGTCTATAATCGGGCTGGAAAAGTTTGTTTCATCGTCTACCTGGATATGGTACTGGGTGGCATTGATGATTGTATTCCAGCCGAAGGTGGGTGTAGCATTGGTGGTGATAAGACTCTCTGCCGGGGTGATTAAATGAACCGGCCAGATGTCCGGCAACTCATCCCAGGCTGACCAGGGCTGCCGCGTCTCTTTTAACAAGCCCCAATGACAGCCAACAACTGGTTCATACTGCTCCCCACACTTCCAGAATTCATCGGCAGTTTCAAAAAGGAATAAGTCCATCGATTCACTTTTGGCTAAAGCCATCATGTCACCAACAAACTGTGCCTGTGCCGCCTCTGTGCCTGCCGTAATTTCTGGACAATTACTATTGTAACCGTTATTAGGCCAACCGGTTTCCAGCACCAGCACCCGCTTATTCTCAAAACCGGCGGTGGCTTTGACCTGCTGCCATTTATCCCGCGTATAAGTAACCGACTGCGCCGCCGTTTGGCAGTTCCAGAACCCATAAAGGTCTAAACCGACCCAATCCACGACATCGAGCAGATTGGGATGATTTAACCAGCGATAGTCATCATCGGCGTATCCAACCGGGATGGAAACGGCAGTCTGTACCTGCTGCAAATAACCGATGAGGGTTGCCTCACTGACATCATTCCGCATCAGCACTTCGGAGCCAACCAGTACAGCGATAACATTGGGATAAGTTTTTGCCAGGGCAATGGCCGCGTTAATTTCACGCTGGTTGTTTTCCAAATTGGTGTCAATCCACGCCTGCACAATCACTTGCAGCCCGTGATTCCGCGCTTTGGCAACGAGGGTGGCTCCAATTTCCTGAGAACTATAAAGACGAATCACCTGAACTTTCTGCGCCATCAACGCGATGTCTTCTTCAAGCTGAGCGGCAGTTGGCGCAGGCCCGCCAGGAAATTGCCCCTCCCGGTGTGGCCCATAATTTAAACCCAGGATAGGGTCGCTGTTTGACCGGCTTTGCAAGGTATAAGCAACGGCTTGGACATACAGCCCTGCCGGTAAAGCGCTGTCCCCAGACACTAAAGGTGGCGCATAGGTGCGCGGAACAACAAACGCCGCCAGTTCGGTGGCCTCCTGGTCATGGCCGCCGGTGGTGATATCACATAACCAGGAGCCATCCGCATGGATGGGGACGGTGGGCTGCGCCCAGGTCGGTTTATTCCACCATCCGCCGCTAACCTGGATATAAACGGCCACGCGATAGTCTGCACTGCTGATATTTTTGACGTGACCGTAAAGGACACCATTCGAATCGCCATACCGGGGAACAAAGGTGAATTCAACTGTAGGGGTTTCGGCGGCAAGCGGATAGGTCGGCGGTTTGGCTTGAACGATAGACAGCGAGGTAATAATTCCCACTACCAGCAGTAGCAGGGTGCGAAGGCCATCAAACGATTTCATCTTTCCCCCTCATCAAAGTATTTAATTTAAAACAAGTCGGCAGCGATAATAAGTGATGTGATGTCTTTATAATTTACTCCAAAAGTGATGGTAATGCACCGTTTTTTTGTCACTTTGAAATAAGTTTGATCTTGGGACTCATTTATCTAAAGTGAAACGCCTGTTGATTGTTTCTTGTAATTATTTTCGTAATCCTACCTGTTCTCGCCTGTTTTGCAGGTGATGAGACCCATGCTTTAGCTTCCCCGACAAAAATGTTAGAATGGCTCCGGTTTGTTAACGCTTGTGAATAAAGACACGCAACCGCGTCTCGATTATTCCGGTTGCGTGTTTGAATCTTCACGGGTATCCAACTATCTTTTTTACAAGGAGAGCAAAAATGAGCAAACGTTTCTGGCTCGTTTTAGTCATGGTCGTACTCTTCGGCGTTTTGGCCGTGCAAGCCGTCGCCGCGCAAGATGCGGTTGAACTGCGGATTACGTGGTACAACGACGGCAACGAAGGGGAAGTGCTGCGCGGTTTGTTAGACCAGTTTGAAGCCGAAAACCCCGGTATTAAAGTCGTGATTGATGACATCGGTTATGCTGACCCGAACGTTTACCATTCCACCATCCAGGCCCAGGTGGAAGCCGGAACGCCGCCAGACTTGGCGCGGGTCAATAATGTTTCGCTGTTTGTCGGCAGCTATCTGGATTTAGCGCCGCTGGTCAAAGACGCAAATTACTGGGAAACCAACTTCAGCGAGGCCGTGTTGAACTCACTGCGCGCCGATGCCGAAGATACCGGCATTTACGGCTTCCCGCTCCAGTTCACCATCACCGCGCCGTTTATCAACCGCACCTTGTTTGAACAGGCCGGGATTGATGTTCCCAGCGATGTCAAAGACGCTGTGACCTGGGACGAGTGGGTTGAAGCCGCTCAAGCGGTTGCGGAAGCCACCGAGACCCCCTATGCCATCGCTTACGAGCCACGCGGTCACCGCTTCTGGGGTTTTGCGATTGCCGAAGGCGCAACCTTCTTTGACGCTGATGGCAACTTCACCGCCGACAGTGAAGGTTTCCGCACCGCCGCCACCAAACTGATGGGCTGGACACAGGACGGCTTGAGCGATCCCGCGATCTGGGCAAATCTGCCCGATGGCCCCAAGCTGGCGCGCGATCAGTTTATCGCTGGACAGGCCGTGTTCCTGTACAGCGGCAGTTTTGCCGTTGGCGGGCTGGCGACGGGCATCGGTGACACCTTTGACTGGTCAGCCGTGCCGAATCCGAGCGGCCCTGGCGGCAGCACCGGCAGTCCGGGCGGTTCGCTGTTTGTCGGGTTTGCCGGAACCCAGCATCCCGCTGAAGTCGCCAAGCTGATGGATTTTCTGGTGCAGGAAGATGTGTTGGGTGAATTCACGGTGAAGTCGTCGTTCCTGCCCGGCCACATTGGTCTGGCCGAAAAAGGGCTGACCTACGAAGCCAACAGTGAAGTCTTAAACGTGCTGGCCGCCGAGACGCCAAAGATCAACGAACAAGCGTTTAAACTCCAGTACAGCGAATATGCGTTCACCTACAACCGCCCGATTGACCAAAATCTGGCGCGGGTGATCGCGGGCGAACTGACGCTGGATGATGCGCTTGTCGCTATTCAGCAAGAAGTGGACGACGCCATCAAAGCGGCGCAGGGGCAGTAGGGATTTCGATCTTTTGGTACGGACACGATATATCGTGTCCGTACAACACTGATCCTGATAGCTAAATGAGGACTGGTCATAAATTGTTAAAATCCCTGGTTGCCGTTTTTGCCCTCACCCTAAATCCCTCTCCATGAGGAAGAAGGACTTGAAAAGCGCATTTCTCCCCTTCGCCCTGAGGTAGAAGGGGCCGGGGGATGAGGGCCAAACCAACGCAAGTTGGATTTATAACCACCTCTCAGCTAAATCATCGGGGAGGGTCTCAGACCCTCCCCGACAAAAACAGTCTTGATTGCTGAATCTGCCATTGGCTATCACCTGAATAACCGGGGCCATCTTTTCCGCCCTCATCCTGATTTTTCCGCCGCGCGGGCCAACCCGCCATTTGAGATTGTGTCATGACCAGTGTACCCGCTGAACGCTCCACCCCCTTTCGCCTGAACAAAAAATACAGCAGCGTTTGGAGGGGGGTGCTGGAACATCTGATGCACC
>DATALK010000009.1:0-6493 GCA_036261085.1 Phototrophicaceae bacterium
ATAGGGCGGGATTTTTCTCGGTTGGATAACCGGTGATATGGATGTTCTGGTTGTGGGCGTCTCGAAATTCCAGCCAGATATCCTGAACCTGAATCCCTTCACTTTGATCTAAGTAGATTTTCCGGCGGGGATTACCGGTAGGCGACCAGTAAATCTCACCGCGTGCGTCCATTTCATCAAGCGTTTTGGGCTGAAACTGCCAGTGTTTGCCGGGTGGCGGATTTTTGCCGCGCCAGGGTTTGCCCGTTTCGCCATTGCGCGTGCCGGGCGCGTGGATCGGGACTTTTTTGTACCGGCGTCCCGTAGTTTCTTCGATGTAGATGTATTCTTTCGCTGCCCGTTCCGGCGTCCACGCTTCCAATGGGCGATTCCAGACATAGGTATCGGATTTGGTGTAGAAGAGAATATAGTCGGAAATGTCACCGTAGGTCTTGCGGGTGTAGTTTTTGGGATTGGATTTTTTACGGGTAATCCAGTTGCGAAAGTTTTCCCGCCCAAAAATTTCATCCATGATGACTTTGATATGAAAAGCCATATTTTCGTCAAGATGGACGTAAACGGAGCCATCGTCGGCCAGTAGTTCTTTTAACAACACTAACCGCTGGCGGATAAATTCAATATAAGACGCGCCGGTCAGCAAGTCGCGGTAGGCGTCGTTTTGGGAACGGGATTGAAAAATGCTGTTGGTCGCATACGGCGGATCAATATATATTAATCGCACCTTACCCTTGATCTTGGTATCCTGCCGCAGTGCTGATAGGATCGGTAAATTGTCACCATAATAGAGGCGATTGGGATGGTTATTTTCAGGCGACCATAACACCGAGATTTGGGCGGGCGGCGTATTGATAATTTCAGCTTCCGGCAGTTTGCCCGGATAGGTCAAGCTAACATCTGTTTTGGTTCCTTCTGGTTGTTTTGATGCTGGTTCGCCTTTCCATTTGGTTTTAGAGACGCCTGTTGACACAATGTTTTACCTCACGAACGTAACCAGTCCAGCGTAATTCTTTCAGTGACCATCCGCAGCGTCATAACCAGGATTTTTCCAGGGCGGCTTTGCTCCAGTCGGTTATAGTCGTCCCACATAGACCCTAATAGCAGACCTGGGCCGTCATTCAAAAAGATGATCTTCGTTTTTAAACCGCGACTTTCAGTGTAGCTTAAAATTTCATTGGCACAGTTGAAATAACCGCCGGTTCGATCATCTTCTTGCGCGCCGCCTCGGTCAGAATCGTAGCGGGCCAGGCCAATCGCCAGGACTTCTTGATTCTCATACAAGACAAAATCTACCGGACGCCGGGGATTTGGGTAATCAGGCAGAATGCCGCCGAGTAGAACGTCTTTCCCGGCGCGTTCGGGGCCAATGATGGTTATATCAGGAAATTTTGATCGGAAGAGAAAGAAAAAACGATCAGTCAGATCATAACCCTTTTTGCCGCGATCTTTGTATTCCCACAGGATTGCGCATAAAGCTTCGTCCGGCAGGGGGCGAGTCAGATAGGCAGCCTGAACTTCGGGAATAGGCCGGAAACCAGCGCCAAAATGTTCACAGATTTCTTGTGCCAGCGATTTCTTTTTCAACATTTCTACAGGCGTCTGGGGACTGACATATTTTCTAAAAACGCGCGCCAGTTGAATCCGCATCCACCCATCCGGTATATCGGCAATTTGCAGCAACAACCGTTCCGAGGATTCGGAAGTTTTTAAGAGCTGACCGAACATGATTAACACCGGTTTATACAGTTCGCAGGCGTCTTTTAAAACGTCAGGATAGTATTCGCCGGTAGCCAGCGTAATCCAGTTGTGTCCGTCCGGCTTGTAATCGGCAAAGGACTTGCTGATTTGAGACATAAGTTCTATCCTCCATAACACATTATAGCGGCTATTGGGAGGTATTAAAACTCGGACATATTATGTACCAAGCACCGAACGCTCAATCCTACAATGCTCTGGTGTATCTGATTGTGGCGCAGATTCCGCCGGGGCGGGTGAGTACCTACGGCCAAATCGCCTCGATGATTCCGCCGCCGGAGGGGGTCGAGCCGCCGACTTACGAACGCCTCAGTCCGCGTTGGGTCGGTGCGGCCATGCGGAAATGCACCGATGCGGTTCCCTGGTTTCGCGTTATCAACAGCCAGGGGACGATTAGTCTGCCCCCCGGCCCCGGCGCGGATGAGCAGCGATTTCGCCTGGAGGCGGAAGGCGTGACCTTTAACGCTAATGGCCGTGTGGATTTGAAGGCTATCGGTTGGGATGGCCCGGATGCCGAGTGGCTGCGGGCGAACGGCCTGTTCGCGCCGTATTCGCTGAAGCGTAAAGGCCAAAAGACCTAAAATTGCGCTACAGATGCACCCGCGGTTTAAAGAAAATCGAGGGCCGCAGCCCTCGATTTTTTACTTTTTATCCCCGTTTTTGCGGTCAAGCCGCTTGGACAAAAAACCGCCAAAGAAGTTACTTGCCATCATCCCACCCAGTGATGGCCCGGTTTCCTGCGGTGATTCGTTATCCCAGCGCGCGTTATGGCGGCGGTTGATCCAGGCGCTGTAACCGTCGGCGGCTTCGATCAGCGCTCCATCCAGCGCGTCGCGGTCATCCTGCGCCAGAATGGTGCGGAACAGGCGCAGCGTTTCCAGTAAAGAGTCCAGGTGACGCACCAGACTTTCCCGGTTATTCAGCCAGGCATCACGCAAATCATCGGGGTGGGTATCATAGAGTTGGTGGGTCATCCGGCCAAACGCGGGGTTGGTGAAGCGTTGGGCATCATTCCAGCCCTCGCGTTTATAAGCCGCATAAAAAGCGGCCACACCGAGCAAACTCGGCAGCTCATCGGTCAAAGCCATCAGGCTGTCGTGTTCGGCGGGGTCAACAAAGTGCGGCGTCGAACCCAGAATCACCGAAAAATCAGAGGCCAATTCGATGGCCTCCCGAATCGCGGCGACGCTGGGCATCAGCAGCATGGAGCCTTTATCAAACAAATCCGCTTGCGCGTGGGGGGTATCGTCCAGGCCATCAAACAAATACTTGGGGTTCAGGATGGGCGTGATGCCGACCTGATGCACCTCGGCGGGCAGGTGGGCTGCCGCCCACTTCAAGGAGGGGCCTTTCAGGGGCGAAGTGTCCAGGACGACAGCCCCCGGACGCAGTTCCGGGGCCAGCGTTTTGTAAGCGGCCTCGACATCCGCATAGGGCAGCGCCAAAACGACAATATCGCGTCCTTGCACCGCATCAAACAGATTGCGCTCAATCTTACCGGGCAGACCCATGTGGGCGGCTTCGTCCCGCACCCCGGCGCGCAAATCCGCCGCTGTCACCTCAAACTGGTGCTGACCGTCTTTTTTTTCGTTATAGCGCTTGAGCGCCAGCGCCACTGATGCGCCCACACGCCCTAATCCCAGAACTGCTACGGATACCGTCGCCATCTTGCCCATCCTCTAGTGTTCGCATTTCAGATATTACTTTTTGTCCCGACGCCGCGTTCAACCTTATAACTGCACGTAGCTGTTCTCCGCCAGGATAAACCGGTGGGTCGCGGGCATTCGCTGCGCAGCGGTCACCTGCGCATTATCGGCCAGCAGGCTGGAGTCAATGCGCCCCGGAATGTCGCGGATAATACAGTCATTCATCACAATGCTGGCTTCGACTTCACTGCCTTCCACCAGTACATTATCCCCCAACGACGTGTATGGGCCGATGTAACTGTTCCGAATGATGGTGTTGTTGCCAATAATTACCGGGCCGCGAATCACACTGTCAATGACCTGACAGTTCTGGCCGAGCAACACCCGGTGTGATACCTCAGACCGGCCCACAATCTGCGCGCCCTCCGGTGCGGGGGTATAGGGCAGTTCTTCCAGCACCAGTTGGTTTGCCAGCACAATGGCGTCCGGTTTTCCGGCGTCAATCCACCAGCCCTTCAGGACATAGGGGCGGACACGTTTGCCATCATCTACTAAACGCTGGATAGCATCAGTGATTTCCAACTCATTCCGCCAGGAGGGTTTGATGCGGGCAATCGCGTCAAAAATCGAAGGCCGGAACAGATAGACCCCGGCAATCGCCAGATTCGATTTCGGCTCTTTCGGTTTCTCGACCACCCGCTCAATCCGATCACTCGCAATTTCGGCAATCCCGTAGCGCGTTGGGTCGGAGACTTCACCCAGCGCAATCGCGGCTTCGGCATCGGACTCCACAAAGCCGTGAAACAGCAATTCCATCTTGTCCTGGAAAATGTTATCACCCAAAAATACACAAAATGGCTCGTCACCCACAAACGGGCGACACAATCCCACCGCATGAGCCAGTCCCAACTGTTCCGCCTGGACAATATATTCCAGGTTCACGCCCATGCCCTCACCCTTGCCCAAGGTTTGCGGAATCGACGATTCTAAATCGTTGACGACAATCCCGATGTCGGTTAATCCGGCGCGTTTGAGGACATCAATTGCGTAACCAATCAGGGTTTTATTCGCCACCGGAACGAGCGCTTTGGGCATGGTCAGCGTAACCGGGCGCAGACGGGTCGCTTTGCCCGCTGCCAGGATAACAGCTTTCACGGACTTTCCTCCTGGTAATAAAGGTGGTTAAAGTGAGAAACGGTCTTATCGTAGCAGAAGAAACATTAGAGGAGCAAGCGAATTTTCTGTGAAAGGTAGAGAAATCCCTTAAAGACATTGGGTCTCAAGTCGTGTATATCATTCAAAAGTCTATGGACGGATTGATTAAATCGCACGTTATGTGTCGGGGCGAGACACGGCCGCGCCCCGACGGAAAATCAAAAAGGGTAGGTTAAAAACAGCGGGGCGGTCACATAAAGCCGCCCCGACACCCAACCAGACCTACTGCTGGTCGCTTAAATACTGAATCGCGGCCTCCAGAATGGGGTCGCCGGTGCTGAACAGGGTTTCTTCGTTCACCGGCACTTTGACGGTGGGGGCGACGCCCGTACCTTCGATAATGATATTACCTTCGGCATCTACCGGGCGGCCAATCGAGAATTGCAGTTGGATGCCACCGGGCATCAGGAACGCCTTTTGCCCGCCACCTAAACCCGCTGTCGGGTACTGGCCGACAATGGCCGCGCGGTCTTGTAGCGTCATATCATGGGTGAAGAACTCACACGCGCTGTTGCAGTTTGGCCCCACCAGCACCGCTACCGGCCCGGCGAACCGCAGATTTTCCGGCGGCAGATAAAACCGGTCAATCCCGCGCGGGTCAAAGTAGAATTCATCCCGCTCTTCGTCATACCGGCCTGTATTGCCCAGTTCCAGCGGTTCGTCATAGAAGTAGGCCGCCATCTGATCGGCCAGGAAACCGCTGCCGCCGCCGTTCTGACGCATATCAATAATGAGACCGGGG
Organism: Phototrophicaceae bacterium; assembly: GCA_036261085.1. GTDB lineage: Bacteria > Chloroflexota > Anaerolineae > Aggregatilineales > Phototrophicaceae > CFX2. The sequence continues at coordinate 5,356 of DATALK010000009.1, forward strand.
ATTTCGTTCTCATTCAACGTCTGCATCATACGTTCCCAGAGTTCAATCGAGAGGCGGCTGTTGTCAAAGAAGCTGTAAATCTTGACATACATCAGGCCGCTGTCGAGCAGTTGGTATTCCACTGGCAGTTCCACGCCGCTGCGCCCCACGTTAAAGGACGAGAAACTGAAACTGGCGCGTTCTTCCACCGTCTGTAAGGTGGCCGTCTGCGCTTCGGTGGCGCCGGGGTTGCGATACTTCACGGCGACATCGGTATCCAGCGGGAAGCGGGTGGCATACCGGAGCTGCTGCAACCGCAGCACATGTTTACTGCTAAAGGGCGCTGACCAGGGGATGGTTTCCCGCACGACATCTTCAATCGCCTGACCATTAAATTCCAGGATGTCCGCCCCGGCTTCAATCCCGGCTTCGGCGGCGGGACTGTCCGGCAGGACAAAACTGGCGATGATCCTCCCGTCGTCCAGTTCGCGGATTGCCAGCCCTAACCCACCAGCGGTTTCGGTCTGAAAAACATCAGCCAGCGGGCCAACCAGCGGAATGCTGCTGTGACCGTCATTCAGGGAGCGGATAAAATCGCTCAACGCTTCCAGATACGCCAGATCATCCCCGGCGGTTTCGGCTTCCTCAAAACGCGGGCGGAATTCGGTATGCAGCGCATCCCAATCAATCTTCTTGAATTCGGTGAAGGCATACTCTTTCCGCATCATCTCAATCATCGCGTCGAAGGCTTCCGGCAGACCGAGATTGGAAAAGTCATCCAATGCCGCGCCTTCGCCTTCAATCAGATCAATTTCGACTTCGCGCTGGCGGCTGAAAGTGAACGGATCGGTATCCATGTCCACCACTGTGTAGCCGGTGGGGAGACCGACTACTGGGTCATCTTCGGTAAACAGCTTGCCATCGTCGCCAAAACCGGACGGGAAACCCTGCGCGTCATCCGGCGCATATACGACATATTTGCCGCCCACTACTTCGCCTTCAGCCGACGGGTCCTGGTCAATACGGGTGGACGCATAAGCTGTTGACCAACCACCACCATACAAATCACGTTCTTCCAGGTACGGATCGCCCCAGGTATTCGTCCAGTAAGCGATGGCATAGACCATCACGCCGGTATCAGTTTCGCTGTCCTGATCCA
>DATALK010000018.1:0-2375 GCA_036261085.1 Phototrophicaceae bacterium
AAAAAATATCAGGATGAAGTCCAGCAAAAAGCGGATCTGGTGAACGCAGATACGGCCAAAGTGCGCGAGGTTGAAAAGGAACTGGAACGCCAATCCGTCGGCCTGAATACGCAGTTGCAAACCGCACGCGCCGAAATAGACGCCGTGTTTGACGGGATGCGCCAGCGCGGGATGGCGTTTATTGATAACAATCTCTCGATCAGCAAGATTGGCCGCGCCCCCAAGCGGGAAGTCTTGCAGGCGGAATTCCAGGAAGTAGTCGTGGGCCGGGCACTGCGCGACATTAATGAAGCGACGGGCGGCTATATCAACGCCGTGATTGACAACAGCCGCCTGTACTGGCGCGGGGTCATTAACCGGCTGAACCAACTGCGCGACTTGATGCAGCAGGAACTCAGTGGGCTGGACGCGGGCATTTACGCCGAACAACGCGAAAGCCTGGAAGAAGCCATTCGCATCGCCGAAGTAGAACTCCGCTCCTACTCCACCGGGCGGGTAGTGGCCGACATTCAGGAAGTATTCCAGGCCAACATGACCGGCTTCACCGCCACCGCCGGGGTAACGATTGTGGGGCTGGTGCTGGTTTTACTGGAAATTGTGACCAAAAGCGCGCTGGTGGCTGGCCCGTTAGGGGCGCTGGTGCCGCCGGTAGCGCTGGTGGTGACGGGTGTCGGCGGCGTATTCGCGTGGCGGTATTATCGCCACATTTCCCGCGATGCCAAAGAGGATCTACACACGCGGCTCGACCATCTGGAAAAGTCGTATCACGAAGCGCTGGATGAATTAACGCAGAAAGAACGTAACCGGCTGACCCAGTACGGCAAACAAGTCTTAACGCCGATTTTCAGCCGCCTGGAAGTGCTGGCGCAGCGGTACGCAGCGCAGAATGCCGCGCTGCGCGCCCATGTCGAACAGATTAACACCCTGCGCGAAGGCATTGAAAAAAGCCACTAATCGTCAGACTGAGGGTTGCAGCGGGAGGATGGTCAGGGCCAGCTCCCGCTGCTTTTTATTAAAAAGTGGGGTTAGTCATGTCGTTGTATCAACAAGCCGAAGCTGTGATCTATCTGATATTGGCCGTGTTTCTGGGGTGGATCGTCGGTTTAGACCGCGAACACCGCGACCAACCTGCCGGTTTACGAACGCATATGCTGGTCTGCCTGGGGGCGTGCCTGTTTACGGTGCTATCAAAGTATGGTTTTGTCGGCAATGATACGGCGCGGGTGGCTGCCAATGTGGTGGTGGGGATCGGTTTTCTGGGGGCTGGCGTCATTATTGAGCGGCGCGGTTCGCCCCGGCACCTGACAACAGCGGCCAACATTTGGGCCACCGCAGCCGTTGGTATGGCGGTGGGGGTGGGCGCGTGGCTGCTGGCGACAGCGGCAGCCCTCTTGATGTGGATGATCCTAGCGGTGATTCGGCAGTTCAGCAAAAATAATCCGACTTCGCGGGTAGCCAAAGAGGAAGCCCAGGATAATTAACCCCAGTTTGGGATAAGGTTACTATCGGCTTTTTAGTTATTATTGCAGTTGCAGTTTGGATTAACTAAATTCACACCATACCATACTTCGTCATCATATGATGACTTATGCATTGAAAGCTCAAGGAATAGCTCACTTTTAGGAAAGTGAAGTTGGCATATAAAGACTGGATGTTCGTTTGACAAAACTGTGTCTGGTGAGGGACAAGTTGTTTCAGTAAAAGTTTCTGTTTCCTCGAAATAGGGCACAATATTTGAGTAGTTCAACTCATAAGCTCCATTACGCCTGAGCATCCACCAGAACGAATCGTAATCTTGAAAAACAGGATCAGCACAGAAGGAGTCTTCATCAGGGACGTTAAAAAACTCACACAAGTAGGCGACATCCGCCTCGTTTAATTCACGGGGCGAAAATAAATCATCGATTTTAACGCCAACAATTTGAGTTTGTGGATCAATCTCAATAGATAGCTGCCGACTGCCATAATAACCAGTAGGGGCCTGATAGGTAACTTTGCAGAACAAACCAACTTGATTGCATTCGTACAGAGCGAGATAATCTGGATCGCCTAACCAACCAAACCAAAGGTAGAGAAAGTATTGATGGTTGTCGTAGCTCATTCGATCACTGATTTCCGCTTCTGCATAACGTGGTAAAGCCGCGATACCAAAGAAATACCCCACACTATAAAAACATATAGTAATGATAAGAAACCTAGCAGCTAATCTTGCATTTTTTGTGCCCCGGTAGGCCAGGATTAATTGAATAACGAGCAAAATCATAAAGACAATAACGATGATGGGAATGGGTATCCAGAGTGCTCCTGTCACAATACCTGTAAACCATCCAACGATAATCAGATATAGTCTCATCCCCAACGCCACTAACATGAGA
>DATALK010000022.1:0-3333 GCA_036261085.1 Phototrophicaceae bacterium
GACTCCCCCTCTCCATAGTATGGAGAGGGGCTTTAGATTGGTTATTTTCAGTCTGGGCATTAACTGGAACATCTGAGAGGGGGACTCGAAAACGCGGCAGAACAAACCACAGCGCGGCCAACACCAATAACAGTCCCCACTGCGCCCAGCGGAAACCGAGCGCGGTAGTCATCAGATCACGGAAATCGTTCCAGTTAAACGTCAGGGATGTATAGCCCGCCGTGACGCGCGCGCTTTCCAAAAAACTGTCCCACGCGCCAATGGCTGCCAGATAGAGTGCGCCCCCCGCCAGCACCACTAGGCCGCCCAGCAGAAACATCAGGCCAACGCCCAAGCGCGTTTTGAACTCGTCGCGGAGGCGGGTAAACCGGGATACATTTGCTGCCGGGAGCGGTGTCAGCAGTACATAGCCCACCGCGACCACCACTCCCAACAGGGCAAACGGATATTTGAACCACACGACCACACCGCACAGCGCCCCGGATAAAAAGGCCCAGGAAAATTGAGCTACAGTTGGCCGTAAATCCGTAGGGACGGTTCGTGAATCACCCTCTTTTTCTATCTTGAGCTGGTTTGTGCCGTGAGCCGCCTGCACCATACTCACAACCGCCAGCACCATCGGCAGCAACACGAGGCCATCATTCTGCGTGAGCGTCCAAAAAGTTTCGGTGAAATAAAAGACAGAGAACAGCAGCGCGGCCCACAGGCCCACGCGCCCGCTAACAAACTGCCGCCCTAACCAGAACAGCGCCACCGCCACGAGTGGAACCATCACTACATCCAGCAAACGCAGCGCGGCAGACGATTGCCCAAACAGCGCCATCGTCCCGGCGTAAATGTAAAAGATTGCGGGAGGTTTGGGATTCCACAGGTCGCGGTAGGGCACTTGTCCCGCCAGCAAGCCGCGCCCAATCGCGGCAAATTCGCCCTGGTCGCGGCCCAGCGGATAAGTCAGTACCGGCAGGGCCAGCAGCGTGACGACCAGCAGCAGGGCCAGCAGGCGGACGGTATCATTTTGGCGCAACCGGGTTATCACGATTCAGGGTATTCCAAAACAGTGCGGTTAAAAAACGCCACGTTAGCCCCCGGTGGCAATTCGCACGATGAGAAAGGCAATCACCAGCGATAAGGCGATCAGGATGAGCATTACCAGGCGGGCATTGTCGCCGGGGGTGTTTTGCGTGGTTTTCTGCACCGTTACCACGCCCACCAAATCCACATAAAAATCCACCACCGTGCGCCCACGCGCCAATCGCGTCCAATAATCATGGCCGCTCACGCGCACCCAACCGGTTTCTTCGTCGTCCCAATCCGCTCCCAGCCGTTCCAGAATCGCGGCATCTAAAATCGCGCGCGCCTGTTCCGGCGGAATGGGTTCAATTTCGCCCGTCATGTTGTCCCTCGCGTTTCAACCCTGACTGTTAACACGATACTTTTGATAGTGGCGCTGTCCCCACCCCTAAGTCCCCTCCCCGCTGCGCAGGGATGGGACTTTTAGACCCATGATAGCATTTCCTGCTCCCCCTCTCCATGTAATGGAGAAGGGGGCTAGGGGGTGGGGATAGACATAACCTTAAAACTGGCGTTCTCTGAACTATTATTGTAGAGGGGAATGGCAAATTGGGTAGGGGTGATCTAGCGCCGCCGGGGTAGCGGCGTCACTACCCCGGCCTGGAGCGCCTGGCTAATTCATCAGGGGTACAAAAATGGATGCACCGAGCATATTCAACATCGTGCCGGTGTAGTCCATTTCGAATTTAAGATAGTCGCTGTGGTTGGGTAGATAGGCCGTGCCCAGACTGGCGCGGGCTTCCTGGCTCACCACCGGCGCTTCATCATACAGGCGTTGGAACAGCGGGTGCAAATGCACTGGGAATTCGTGCATGGGGGCGTGGGCCACCCCAAAACTGACCCGTTCACAACGTGGCGAATCCCAGGTGAAAGTGTGGTAGAGAATGCCGCCGCGCGTGTTTAGTTCCAGTTCTTCCGGTGGCGGCACTTTGAAGCCCAGATCACCGATGATACCAGCGGCGATGTCAATGGTGCAGCTGCCCGGTTCTTTGTTGATTGGGAAATAGAGATTGACGCTTTTGTTCATGTAATCCAGCGCCAGCAGCGTGACGGCCTCCAGGCCGTATTTTTTAAAGTAGGCGTCGTAAGTAGCGATGGCCGCCGGCATCGAGGGCAGTTCATAAAGTTTTGCCAATGGTACGCCAACGCTGAACAACGGCCAGATTTTTTCCAGGCCGTGACTGACACCCACATCCACGCCAAAACCCAACAACGGAATCCGCTCCTGGACTTCGGTGACTAAATTTTCAATTGGATGGCCTGCTTCCCGCAGGAAGCCCCGTTCCAGGGCTATCTGATATGGATCATGCGGGTGGCCGTGATTGATATACCGCAGCGACAGTTCACGTTTGCCAGGGGCTTTGGTGGTTGTGCGCAAGGCAATGGCGCTGGTAGCGTAAAGTTCCTGGTAGGCGTCCAGAAATTGCCGGACGACGGTTCCGTTAAATGGCACTTCGGTGATGGCGGCATATTTTTCAGTGTCCTGGTACAGTCGTTGTAAATCCAGGCGCGGGGTGAGGTCTTGGGCCATGATTGCTCCTTCGATGCGGATAGGGTTTAGCGAAGTTGGATTGAATTGGATGCGGCGTCATCGGGAATGACACCCCAATCACCAATTTATTGTAGTGATAAAACTAACACCATAAGATTAGTGTCTGGAAATGTTTAAGGTTATAACAAGTTTGTTAGGCCAAAACGGAATGCGCAGCCGGAAAGGGGCGGGCGGACGTCGTTGTGGTGTCCCGACAAACCACCCGTAGGGACAGGGCAATTCCTGTCCGGGTTTCCATTTCCAGATTTTCAACCCGGATGACTAGCCATACAGCGCGGGGCAGCGGCAACCGCCTTCACCGCCGGGGCTTAAAGCCGACGACGGTGGTCGAGGCGGTACATTTCCAGAATGTTTTCCAGCGGCGTGTTCGGCTGGATATGGTGCGAACTTGCCAGGATATACCCGCCGTTTTCACCCAAGACCGCGATACGCTCACACACTTCATCGGCCACATTTTGCGTGGAGCCGTTCGGCAGGGTGTTAAGGATATCTATGCCGCCGTGAAACGCCAGCCGGTCACCAAATTCACTTTTAAGGCGTTCCGGTTCCATGTCCTTCGCGTTCGGCTGAAGGGGATTGAGGACATCAACGCCCAGGTCAATCAGTTCAGGGATGAGCGGATACATCGCGCCATCACTGTGATACATGACCGGCTGGTGAAAGGCTTTGGCGATTTCGATTAAGCGAGCGTGATAGGGCTGAATGTATTC
>DATALK010000024.1:0-1821 GCA_036261085.1 Phototrophicaceae bacterium
GAGGCGCGCGGCACGGTGCGCTTTTTCTCGCCGATTATGAACGTATGGGGCACGGTGGCGCTGGTGGGCGGCGCGATTTATTCGTCCATCCTGTTCCGGCGCAAACAGATTTTACGCAGTCGCATGGCCGGTAACTGGCTGATCGCCTTTGGCGGTTTGATGCCCGCCCTCGGCGGCGCGCTGATTCGTTTGGGCGATCCCTCGTTTAAATATACCGGGGAAATGCTGGGCGCGATTTTGATTTTCGCGGGTTTCTTGCTGGCGACGCAGGGCGCGGACGAACCCGCCGCGCGCCGGGTGGCCCAACCAGCGGGGGATTAGCGGGTGTGATGAACCTCGGTCAACTGTATCTCATCTTACAACCCCTGCATTACTGGGTCAGCCGAATTGGGCTGATCGCGGCGGCAATCATGGCGGCCATTAGCATTTACATCGGCATCGTGCGCAAACGGGATGTGAACCCTTGGTTTTTGCGGACGGTTTATACCATCACGGCGCTGATCATCTTTCAGGCGCTCGTGGGGGCGCTGATGTATTTTATTATCGGCGTGCGCCCGTATCAGGAAGTGCATCTGATTTACGGCCTCGCTTCGTTTCTGGCGCTGCCGTTTTTTATCTTTGTGGAGCGCACGGCCAAAAAACGTCCGGCGATGGGCAGTTACATCTGGGGCTTTGTGATTCTGGCGCTGATTCTGGTGCGCAGCATTCTGACCGGTGCGGCGGGATAAAAACAGCGGGACGCTAGTCAACGCCCCGCCGGTACTATCCAGGCGCTAGGCCGCGCGCTCATACCGGAGACCGCTTAAACTTCCGGCTCATCTTCCGGCGCGGGCGGGATCAGGTCAGCATAGCGGCGCTGCACAATGTTCCAATGATCGCCGCGACTGCGCACGGAAATCAGTTTAAAGTCTGGCAGCAGCAGGCCGCTGAGTGACCCGCCGTAAACACACCGGCTGTCCAGCCCGTAAACGCGATCTTTGTAAACTGTGGCTTTCATCTGGCCGGAATAATCCCGGTGGCCGACAATCAAGGGCAAATCGCCATCATACTGTTCATACCAGGGCCAGTAACCCTTGTCTTTGAGGTACTGTTCGCCGGTCAGTGTCCCCACGATCACCACGTCGCGCTGTTCGGTCAGCGGCACGCCCGGTTCCCAGAAAGCGTGAACCAGCAGCGCATCGGCTAACTGGATATAACGCGGCAGACTTTCCATAAACGCGCAGGCTGCCGGATAATCCGACACGCCAAGCTGATGGCGGGTAATAATCTGCGAGGGCGCGGGCGGAATTTCGCCTTTAAACGAGCGGACATGTTTCCGTTCGTGATTGCCCAGCAATAACCGCGCGTGGGGCTGCGTGCGGAAGAAATTCAGCGTTTTGGCCGACTCCGGCCCGCGATCCACGACATCGCCAATGGCAATAATTTCGTCGTCACTGGCTAACGCGGCCTTATCTAAGAGTTCCAGAAATTCGTCAAAACAGCCGTGAATGTCGCCTACAATCAGTTGTCGCATTCCAACCTCATCCTTACGCTAAACTGCTGATTGGACGCTGATTGTATCATATGGATTGAGCGAAACTTTAAGAGTCACCTCCTTACCGTCTAGGGTGTTTGCCCCATAGACCACAACAGTTAGTTGTGCTCCCCTTCTTCGTCATCATGTCCATTGGTGATACCGGCATTGTAGAGCGGCACCATCATGGCCGGTACAACTTCATCCGAAAGCTGATACATCTCTGGCGTGATATTCATTGGTGGTTGGGGGGCTTGCGGAACTGATCGTGTATCCGGCAGTTCAACCTCTGCCATCACCACCGCATT
>DATALK010000028.1:0-3629 GCA_036261085.1 Phototrophicaceae bacterium
CGGGCAGCGGAATATTCACCGTGAAGCCGCGCCCAGGCCCTTCACCTATATCATTTAATTTACCCGTACCGGGGTAAAATGGAAATTGATGGGTGGAGAGGAACAAGACCTGGTCATCCTGGTAAAACATGGCTTCCGTGCCGTTGCCGTGATGGACATCAAAATCCACAACCAGAATGCGCTGAAGGCCATACTGCTGTCGGGCGTAACTGGCCGCAATCGGCACATTGCCCAGGATGCAAAACCCCATGCTGTAAGACGGCATGGCGTGGTGTCCCGGCGGGCGCACGGCGGCTAACCCATTTTTCGCTCGTCCGCTCAGGACTTCATCAACGGCCTGTACGACGCCGCCAGCGGCCAGCCGAGCGATAGTGTAACCGTGAGGGCCAATATAGGTATCAGGATTGAGGTGCAGAATCCGATCCGTAATGCGGTCAATCTGCCGGAGGGTCTCTATAAAATGCCGGGTGTGGACGGTAGCAATCAATTCTTCCGCCACCGGTTGGGGTTCAATCCGTTTCAGCCGCGTTGTGAGGCCAGCCGTTTCCAACTCCTGCCAGACGGCGCGAATGCGGCCCGCATGTTCCGGGTGGCCGGATAAATTATGTTCGGCATAACGTGGATGAGTCACATAAACAGTGGTCATTCAGGGCCAGTCTCCGGTCAATGTGGTCGTTGGCGGCGTCCAGGTTCGTTAAACGCCCCAGTATGTTATGATTGTGACGATAAATGAGCGTTCCGGCAAGTACCCTTTTAGTTTTGGGTAAAGATTTTTATAATGAACCTACCCCCCAGCGGATTTTTTACCTGGGTAAAACAAGATCGAAGGGATGAAATATGCAGTATGAACGTCTGGTGCAGTGGGCGCGCGAGGTCTGGGAGAAGCGCTGGCCGGGGCGCGCGTACACGACCATCTGGGCGTCGGCTGAATGTAGTAATATGATCGCCCAGAACCAGATCAAGCCGGGGCGGAAGCTGCGTGGGAAAGCCCGATATGACGGCATTGAGGTGCTGCCCTGCCCGGTGATTGTCCCCATCAGTGATTATGGTTCACGCGGGAAAAAGATGGTGCTGACGGCGACAGCGGGCGCTTATGCCTTCAAATTTTCGATGGAAGGTGAAGACCCGTTTGAGATCGTGTACGCCAGTTCGTATTTTGACGACGACGTGCAGGATTTAACGGCGATTGCGCTGGTTCCCACCGGCAAGCTGGAAACCTGGGCAGCGTTTGAATTCGCCTGCGCGCGGGCGGTGCGGCCCCGCATTCGCCGCCGCCGGGATGTGTATATCATTGGCGGCACGGACGCCTTTTTTGACCCCACCGTAGATTGGGAAGATGTCATCCTGCCTGATGATCTGAAAGATGATTTGCTGGACGATATGGAAGCCTTTTTTACCAAAGGCGTTCACATCTACCGGCAGCTCAAACTCGCACCGTTCCGTAAGCTGCTGCTGTCCGGCGTTCCCGGTACAGGAAAAACGATGTTGTGCGCGGCGATGGCAAAACTGGCAATTGACCAGGGGCGCATCGTGGTTTATGTCTCCGGCTCGGATCGGGACGGGGCGTCGTTCGAGAAAATACAACGGGCGCTGCAAGCCGTGACGGCGGCGCGGTATCCGGTACTGCTAATCGTCGAAGAACTGGATGCGTATCTCCAGGGCGACGATAAGGCGCGGATTCTGAATGTGCTGGACGGCGTGGAATCGCCTAACAACCCGGAAGGGGCACTCCTGCTGGCGACCACCAATTATCCCGAAGTGATTGACGAACGCATCGCCAAACGTCCAGGCCGGTTAGATCGCATTTTTGTCATCCCGACGATACAGGATGATAACCACGCTGAACAAATGCTGCGCTACTACATGGCCGACCAGTGGAAAGACGAACACCGGATGGTAATTCCCGAACTGATTAACCAGCCGGGAGCGTTTGTCCGTGAAGCGGCGCTCCACGCGCGCATGTTGGCCGCGCACGAACACCGGACGGAAGTCACGCTGGAATATTTACAGCAGTCCATTGACAGCCTGCTACGCCAGATTCGCGCCGGGAACGATTTCCTCAAAGATCGCCGCCCGATGGGGCTGGTCTCCAACAATAACAACAAGCCGCAGCCGAAAAAGCTGCCCCGCTATAACCCTTTTGGTTAACCGCAACCGCCCACCGGGGCGGTTTTTTATCCGCCGCGCTGACGACTAGGCAACGTTTAGCCATCTATTCCGTTTGAAGATTCTCACCCAAGCCGGGCTAAGTTTAAATTATCTCACTTAAGGCCGCTATCGTTAGTAATAGCAAACGATATAGATTTAGACTTCGTTATATCATTCAGAGCATAAGCAAATAACAGCGGTAGAGTGTTGTCGCGGAGGAGGCTTATGCGTACCCGTACCCTGTTTCGGATCATTGTTTTGGGATTCATCTTAGCCGGAAGTGTCTGGCTGATACAGCCTCAGGCGGCGCAAGCAAACTGCGGCGTCAATCACACTGTCGTTGCCGGACAAAATCTATATCGGATTTCACTGGCCTACGGCGTCAGTATGGATGCCATCGCCAAAGCGAATAATATCGCTGACGTGCGCCGGATTTACACTGGTCAGGTATTGTTTATCCCCTGCGCGGGAAATGTGGTTCCCGGAACGACAACCGGAACCACCACTATCACCACGACGACGACCACCACGACAGTAACCACCATTGTTGTTACCCCCACCCCAAGCCTGATTCCAACCGCAACCCCCATCACGGGCGTTAACCAACCCGCTGGCACCTGCACGGGCTTCCGCGCAACCTCACCTACAGATGGTTTTGTGAACGGTGAGCAGACGTTCTACTGGGACGCGCCCAAAGGCACAACCATCACCGATTATCAGGTCAATATCCTGGATGCAAACAGCCGGATCGTTGCCGGTTTTAGCGCACCCGGTTCGGTGACGCGGACACGCGGGAATGTCAGCCTGGAAGCGATTGGGCGCGGCATGGATTATGCCTGGTCTGTGGTCGCGCTGTATCATGGTGTGGAAACCTGCCGGACACAAACTGTCTGGCTGCGCCGCGAATGGTCGGATGGCATGGGTTCGTAAAAGGGGGTGATAGAATTTCTGAGCCGCCGCGGGTGGCTCTAACACAGCAACCAGACGAGTCGTAGAGGCGGCCCAACGTGGGCCGCCTACTGGGGAGCGCACATAGGCGCTCCCCTACACCCCTCTTGTCGGCCTACTCGCGTTTCTTCGGGCGCAGCAGTTGATACGCAAAGCCATTCATGACAATCCGCTCTTCCGGTCGGTAATAGTCGCCAATGGCGCGCAGCAGGCGCGGCGGGTAAAACTGGGCGCGGAAGATAATCAGACCGAAGGCTTGTTCCTCAACCATCTGAATTAAGTTTGTGCCGTCATACAAGCCCTTTTTATCCAGGTTCAACAACTGGGTTGGATTGGTGAGGACATCGCGTCCGGCCACCAGACTAAACGCCGCGTCTTCGCTGATAACATAACCAGCGGCGGCGCGCACTTCAGCCACAATCCGTTCCCCGGCGACAATATCAGCGGCGGTGACAAAGTGGCCGATGTCGGCATAGCCGGTAGCAAACTGGCCGTCAGCCGTGCGCGCTGAATCATACAGACCGTTCAGCGCA
>DATALK010000034.1:0-2803 GCA_036261085.1 Phototrophicaceae bacterium
ACCCCTTGGGCAGTAATCATCTCTAATTTCGATTCGGCCCACAAATATGAACCTTCCGGTTTATCGTTTAGTTCCTTAAACAAATGACGTTCTTCGGAGGTCAAATTATTCAGAATAAAGGAGCGACCCGTTTTAAGCTCACGCCCTCGAAATTGAAACTTGGCGATTAGACTTTTAAGTATGTGCCGCTGATCGCTGTCCAGTCCGTTAATTCCGTAGTCCTGCCAGAGCCGCTCCCGTATAGTTTCGAGCTGTAGATCAGAGAGACCATAGAGAAAATCGCCCGCCGGGATTTCGATCCACTCAATCTCAGCCAGACTAGACATTAACAACCCTCCAAGAACTCATTTCAATTGTTGATAAAACCAACTATTAATTCCGTACCCAATCCTACTGATCGTCATGGCCGTCGAGCTGTGCAGCGTTTGCCGCCCGCGAATCAGCGCGAGTTCACACGTCCAATCCGTCAAACCGAGCGCTGCAAAGGCCGCGTTGTGCATGGCCGGACTGATACTGTGAGCCACCGGCCAACCGATCAATGCGACTTTATTCATTCAATTTCCTCACGTTTGCGTTTTGGCTTACCTTTGCGCTTAAAACCTTTGGGACACCCCCGCTGTAGCTGCCAATAGGTCATAATTCCACCTAAAAGCGCAATGGCCTCTGAAAAAGAGCTTTCCAACCTTGCGGGTAACACTACCGCCAAAACTGTACCCCAACAAAACGCAGCAGCAAAAGCAAAAAACCGACACCATCCCGGCGAACTTCGACGACTGGCGTAAGCCGCAATACCACCTACCGCCAGCAGAAAGGGTATGCCCAAAACAACGGCAATTAACATCAAGCAACACCCGGTTTAGGGAGGGGTTAACTCGTTGACCGTCAATTCCGCCCCCAACCCCGCCATTGTTTCCGCGAAACCAGGGAACGAATCGCCTGCACACCGGGCATCCATCACGGTGGTTTCACCTTCGGCCAGCAGACCCGCAACGGCCAAACTCATCGCCACGCGGTGATCATCATGGCCGTCCACCGTCGCGCCGCGCAGCGTTTGCCGCCCGCGAATGATAAAACCATCGGGCGTTTCGGTAACTTTCGCGCCCAGGTCAGCCAGTTCCAGCGCCATCACGCTGATACGATCCGTCTCTTTGACGCGCAGTTCCGCCGCGTCCCGCACCACCGTTTCGCCTTCGGCAAACAGCGCTGCCACCATCAAAATCGGGAACTCGTCAATCATTTCCACGACAACATTCCCGCCCACTTCCACACCCTTGAGTGGGCTGTACCGCGCGCGAATGGTGCCAACCGGCTCACCGGCTGCCAACCCTGTTTCGGTCACGGTGATGTCCGCGCCCATTGCCCGCAATACATCCAGCAAACCGGTGCGCGTCGGATTGAGGTTAATATCGGTCAGGGTGATGTCGCTCCCTGGCACGAGCAGCGCCGCCACCAGCGGAAACGCCGCCGAGGAAAAATCCCCCGGCACCGTCACATCAATTGGCTGCAACGCGCCGTTGGGCGTCAGCACCACCATATTGCCGTCATTGACCACATCCACGCCCATCGCACGTAACAGACACTCGGTATGATCCCGCGCTGGCCCTGGTTGCACAACGGCAGTCGCGCCCTTTGCAAACAGGCCCGCCAGCAGCACGGCGCTTTTCACCTGGGCGCTGGCAACCGGCATATCGTATTTGATGCCGCGCAGCCCCGCCGGTTTGATTGCCAGCGGTGCGCGATCATTCACGCCGGTAATGTCTGCGCCCATCATGCGCAGCGGCGTGATAATGCGTTTCATCGGGCGGCGGCGGAGCTGTTCGCTGCCATCCAATGTGCTGGGGAAGGATTGTCCGGCCATGATCCCGGCCAGCAGTCGAATTCCCGTCCCAGAGTTTACTAAATCCAGCGTGCTTTGGGGCGCGCACAGTTTTCCCCCGTGAATGGTCAGTTCATTTTTGCCCTGACGCTCAACCTCAATCCCTAACGCCTGAATACTGGCAAGCGAGGCTTCGGTATCCCCCGCCGCCAGCCAGCCCTGAACATGCGTCGCGCCTTGGGCCAGCGCACCAAATAACACCGCCCGATGCGAAATAGACTTATCCCCCGGCACTGTCGTTGTGCCGGTTAAGGCCGCCCCCGGCCTGACCACGAAACAATCGTTTGCGCTCATTTTTTGCGTCCATTCTCGTATTTCTGGATCCAATTCAGCCGCGCTTCCCGCACGGGTTTCAGAAATTCGGCCACCTGCTGGTCATCCCGTGAGACCAACATGGCCTCAAACATGGCTAACTGCACCCGGAACAAGGCCAGCAACGTCGCCACCGCCTGCGTATTGGTGCTGAGGATGTCGCCCATCATCTGCACATCCTGGGCTGCTAATCGGGACATATCCCGAAAGCCGCCCGCCGCCAGTTCCCACACAGCGGCGTCCGTCTGCCCTTCTTTTGCCACCGTCGCCACCAGCGCCGAACTCAGGATATACGGCAGATGGCTGATCGCCGCGACCAGATGATCGTGCCGTTCGGCGTCCATCTCAAACGCTACCGCGTTTAAGGCTTCCACCAGCGCCAGCGCCCGCAGGCGGGTCGCTGGCGTCGTGCGCCGCGTGGGACACAGGACAAAGGGACGGCCCCAGAACAAAGCCGCCTCGCTGTATTCAATCCCGGGATTTTCTTTCCCGGTCATGGGATGGCCGCCAATCGCCTGAATCCCGACGGGCAGTTTGCCCATCGCCGCGCAAATGTCCTGTTTGGTACTGCCAATGTCGATCAGCAGCGTGTTGGCCCGAACATACGAACCAATC
>DATALK010000036.1:0-3515 GCA_036261085.1 Phototrophicaceae bacterium
CCGTCCTGTATGTGGTTGGTGCTGACGCTGGCGGCATCAGCCTGATTGATTACAACACGAAAGAGGTCGTTCTGCGCGGGCAGCAGGGCTGGACTCACGACTTTGTGACCACACCCATGCGGATACCACTTGGCAAAGGCATGTCCGGGCGCGTCATCAGTTCGGATGATGTGGTGCTGGACAACAACCTGAACGGCAGCGAACAACTGGCCGTGCCGCGTTTTATGGACGAAGCCTTCCGCTCGATTGCGATGGCCCCCATGCACGCACGCGGCAAAATCATTGGCATTCTGAGCATTATGAGCAAGAAATCGGATGCTTTTACCAATGAAATTGTGGCCGTCTTAAAAGCGATTGCCGATACCGTCGGCGTCGCCCTGGATAATGCCCGGTTGTATGAAACCAGCGTCGAACAGGAAAAACGCTTAAAAGCCATTTTCCAGTCAACAGCGGACGGTATGATTGCCACCGACCAGAATGGTCGCCTGAGCCTGATTAACCACACGGCAGAAATCATTTTCAACGTGAATGCGGCCAAACTCATTGGTTCCCCCCTACGGGAAGCCCCCATTCACGAGCGCGTCCGCGAGTCGCTGCTGTTTGCGCTGTCATCCCGGGACGAAGCCAATAAATCGTTCCAGGTCACGCTGGAAAGTGGCCGCACACTGTCATTTTTTGTGTCGCCGGTTTACATGGCAAGCCAGGTTGACCAGGATCGGGAAACCGATGGTTGGGTCATCATTGTTCAGGACATCACCCACCTGCGCGAAGCGGAACAGCAGCGCGCCGAGTTTATTCAGGCAGCCGCCCACGATATGCGCAACCCCTTAAGCGTCGCGCTGAGTTCGCTCAACCTGCTCAACAGTTTCTTCAAAACGGATCCGAGCGCCGGGGAAGTGATTGATATTGCCGTGCGCGGCGTCAACCGCCTGCACGATCTCATCAACGATCTGCTCAATCTGGAACAGATTGAAAGCGGTTATGCCATTAAACGCACCGAACTGGATACCGGCCAGCTCGTCACGGAAGTCTGCGCCGAAATCAGCCCGCTGCTGACGGACAAACAACTCACTTGTATCACCAATATTCAAGACCAGTTGCCCAGGATTCAGGGGGACGCCAGTTGGCTGAAACGCGCCATGACCAACTATCTGGATAACGCCGCCAAATACACCCGCCCCGGCGATACCATCACGGCGAAGGTTTTTTTCAGCGAACCGTTTATCCACGTTGAAATCATTGATAATGGCCCTGGCATCCCGGCAGAAGCGCAGGCCAAATTGTTCCAGCGTTTTTACCGGGTGGCCGGGTCAACGGAAAAAATTCGCGGCACAGGGTTAGGACTGGCGATTGTTAAATCTGTCGCGGAAGCCCACGAGGGTAGCGTGTATGTGCGCAGTCTGCCCGGTCAAGGCAGCACCTTTGGGCTGACGCTCAAAGTCCAACCGGAGATACTGCCCGATTAAGTGCGGCGCGGACTTGTCCGGCAATTTCGCCAAAGGCTTCGCTGTAGGTATCATTTAACTGGCGCGGACGCGGCAGCGGCACGGTGACATCAGCGGTCAGGCAGCCGGGACGCGCGCTAAAAACCAGAATCCGGTCAGCCAGTAAAATGGCTTCCTGAATGCTGTGGGTGACCATAACCACCGTCGGCTGGGTTTCCCCCCACAGGGCCAGCAAATCCAGGCTGATTTGTTCGCGCGTCAGGGCATCCAGCGCGCCAAAGGGTTCATCCAGCAGCAGTACATCCGGCTGCTGAATCAGCACCCGCCCCAACGCGACGCGCTGCGCCATACCGCCAGAGAGTTCTCCCGGAAAAGCCTCGGCAAAATCCACTAAGCCCAGGCTCGGCAGCAGTGCCCGCGCGGTCTGCAAACGCTCATCTTTTGCCATTCCCGCCAATTCCAGCGGCAGCGCCAGATTATCTAAAACCGTCCGCCAGGGCATCAGATTGGCTTCCTGGAACATCAGCCCAACCCGGCGGACGGGCTGCGTCACCGGCTTATCATCCAACCAGACCTGCCCGCGTGTGGGTAGTTGCAGACCGGCCAGCAGGCGAATCAGCGTGCTTTTGCCGGAGCCGCTGGGGCCAATCAGGCACACAAACGAACCCGCCTCAATACGAAATGTCACCGGCCCTAAAGCGGACAGTGTACCGCCGTCGGCAGCCGTATAATCCGACACCAGATCACGAACAGCAATTTTAGCTGACATGAGCCTACCCTGTTGGGGATGTGGTCGGGACGAATAGTCACTCGCCCCGACATATTCATGACTCGTTACTTCTCGTTTAACCCTGGCACAAACGCATTTGTAAACGCGGCTTCCAAATCAATTGGTGCTGACAGGAAATCCATCGTCATCAGGATGTCCTGGGTCACTTCCCACGATTTGAGATCGCTGATGCCCAAAACATCGGCGTCCCACAGCTCAATTGTGTTTAATAATACCTCGAATTGCAACAGCGCCGCACCATCAAAAGACTCCGCCAACGCCGCTCGCAAATCCGCCCGACTTTGGGCGACGGCTTCCCGCTCAGGAGTGGCAACCAGCATTTCGGTCTGATCGGTAGCCGCTGTTTTTAACGCGGTTTCCAGTTCGGGCGTCAATGGCAGATTCTCCACATATTTCGCGCTCAACAAATAGGCTTCTGCCGGATTATTGATGACATCATGCAGCCCTTTATCAAAAGCCGTCACAATGGCCTGCACCAATTCAGGATTTTCAGCGATGACTGTTTCATTGGTCACCAGCCCATTTGAGACCAGATCAGCACCATCGGACACCGGAAACACGTTAATGCCCGTCACCGCGCCGCACTCGCCCTGGTCAATCCGCTGCTGAATCTGCTGCGGCTCATTGTTGATATACACCACCGAGGCTTCCACCCCACCGACACAGAATACATCCGGCGCGTTAAAACCAATCGGCTCCAGTTGAATATCACTTTCGGCCATATCATTCGCGGCCAGCAGCGCCACCAGGCCGTTATAACTCGCGCCAAAGCGTCCCGGAATACCCACCTTGCGCCCCGCCAAATCCTTAACCGACTTCACGCCCTCCGGCACGACGATGCCCACCGCGTATTTCTGGAACCACTCGTACACATACACCACCGGACGGCCATTAGCCCGCGCTTTAATCACTTCCTCACCACTGATGAGGCCGAACTGTCGCTCGTTGGCCGCGATCAAATCCAGGCCCACCGGTTCTTCCCCGTGTTCAATGGTCAGGTTAATTCCGGCATCGGCAAAATAGCCTTTTTCCAGTGCCACATACACCGGCGCGAACTGGATGTTCGGCACAAACGTCATAAAAAAGGTGACATCAACCGGCTCCTGCGCCGCCGCGCCAGGGATAACTGCCAGCATGACGACCACCAACATAACCCATGCGAATTTACGAAACACGTTCTCTCTCCTTGTTATTTCCAATTCGACAAATCCCAGATGGTGACAAGCTGCGACCCCGCCGCCGCCAACTTCGTTCCATCCGGGCTGATCACCGCACCAATG
>DATALK010000037.1:0-2176 GCA_036261085.1 Phototrophicaceae bacterium
CCTCATACCCTGCCGCGCGAATCTGGGCACGCAGCGCGTCAGCGTCACTCCAACGTTTGTCGGCGCGGGCCTGCTGGCGCTGTTCGGCTAACGCCAGAATCGGGTCTGACACAATTTCGGCGGTGGGTTCCCAGGTCGCTAAACCTAGGCCCAATACGCGATCAAATTCCAGCACCGTCGCCTTTTTCACGGCATTCGGCAGCTCGCTCTTAACTAATTCCCAGGTAACGGCCAGCGCGCGCGGCAGGTTCAAATCGTCGTTGATTTGCTCGGTGAACTGGGCCAGGAAACTCGCGTCCGGTGTCCCGGTTTCACCCCATTGATAAACCGCCGTCCGTAACCGCTCCAGCGCCGTCGCCGCTGCGTCCAGATTTTCCCAAGCGAAATTCATTTTAGCGCGATAGTGCGCCCCCAGGCAGACCATGCGCCAGACCAGCGGATCATAACCCCGGTCAATCAGGGTTTGCACGCGCAGGAAGTTACCCACCGACTTCCCCATGCGGGCTTCATCAATCTGCAAAAAGTAGCCGTGCATCCAGAAGTTCGCCAGCCGCGTATGGTAACACGCCTGCGTCTGGGCGATTTCGTTAGGATGATGCACCATAATGTGATCTTCGCCACCGCAGTGGATGTCAAAAAACGGGCCGAGATATTTGGCCGACATGGCCGAACACTCGATGTGCCAACCAGGGAAACCCACACCCCAGGGACTGGCCCATTCCATCTGCCGCTGTTCGCCCGGCGGGCTAAATTTCCACAGGGCAAAATCGGTCAGATTGCGCTTCTCGCCCACATCAACCCGCGCGCCCGCCTGCAAACCCTCGATCTTGAGCCGCGCCAGATACCCATAATCGGCCAGTTTAGCCGTATCAAAATAAATGCCGTCGGACGTGCGGTACGTGTAACCTTCCGCCTCGATACACCGAATCACCTCAACCTGTTCGGCGATGTGATCCGTCGCCCGGCACCAAACCTGCGGTTCCTGGATATTCAACCGCGCCAAATCCTGCTGGAATTCCCGCGTGTAGAGTTCGGCGATTTCCCAGGCGGTCATCCCCGTGCGCTTTGACCCTTTTTCCATCCGGTCATCGCCGGTATCGGCGTCCGAGGTGAGATGCCCCACATCGGTAATATTCATGACGTGTTTGACCGCGAAGCCGTTAAATTCCAACGTGCGGCGCAGCAGGTCTTCAAAGAGATAGGTGCGCAGATTGCCGATGTGGGCGTAGTCGTACACCGTCGGGCCGCAGGTATACAGGCCCACTTCCGGCGGATGCAGCGGTTCAAAATCGCGTAACTGGCGCGTGTAGGTATCAAAAAAGCGGAGTGGCATCGAAACAATCCTGTTGAATTTGAAGTTAGCGTGAGCAAATCATCTCTGATGAGATAAGAAGGCCAATTTTTAAATACTGTACGGACACGATATATCGTGTCCGTACAAGCCTGAAATATATCTTATCCCTACAAGTCCAAAACGCATTCATGATGATCGGCAACTTCCCCCTAAATCGCCAGTTCGTCATAAAGCAATTCCTGGCTGAGATTCGGCACGACGGTTTCCGCCGTTTGCAGCGTCAGGGACGCGGCGGTGACACCCAGACGCATGGCTTCATCTAGCGGCACTTCGTTGAGCAGGCCAAAAATCACCGCGCCGGTCAGCGCATCCCCCGCCCCGGTGGTATCCACCACATTGGTATGAATGGCGCGGATAAAGCCGCCGCCGCTGCCATCGGCGTAGGCCAAGCCTTTGTCGCCCATCGTCACCACCGCGATATAAGCACCTAACGATACCAACTGCCGCGCGGCGTTGATAGCCGTCTCGCGGTCATGGACGGCGTCCACCAGACCACAAAGGGCGATAGTCTCCGCCGCATTCGGCACAACCAAATGGAGCTGCGGAATGTAGGGGCATAACTTCCCGGCGAGCATAGGCGTGGTGGGGTCGGCACACACGCGCACCTGATGGCGTTCGGCCAGTTCAAATAAGACGGCCAGCGCCTCATCCGCCAGCGTCGCGTCAATAACAATCATTTCCGCGTCGGCAAATAAGTGTTCGTGCTGGCGCAAGTACTCAGCATCCACCGCCTGCATGACTTCAAAATCACCAATGGCGACTTTGAGATTGCCATCCGGCTCCAGCAGCGCCAGATAGGTGCTGGTACGCGCGCCGGGAACA
>DATALK010000053.1:0-4164 GCA_036261085.1 Phototrophicaceae bacterium
GATTGGCGCTGTCGCCGCGCGTGGTGGGGCCAGTGCTGCTGATGTGGGGGCTATCGGTGGTGATTCTAGTCTGGCAGCGCGACCTGGGAACCGCCGTTTTATTTTTTATCGTCTTCCTGGTGTTATTGTATGTTGCCAGCGGCTACAGCCTGATTCTGGTCAGTGGAACGCTGCTGATTCTGGTCGCCGGGATCATCGCCTATCGAGAATTCAGCGTGGTGCAACTGCGCGTGGACATCTGGCTAAACCCCTGGCCGGAAGCCGATAACCGCGCGTTCCAGATTGTGCAGAGCTTGCTGGCCTTTGCCGCTGGGGGTATTTTTGGTCAAGGCGTGGGCCAGGGGTCGCCAACTTATATCCCCGTCGTCCATTCGGATTTTGCGTTCGCGGCAATTGCTGAAGAATGGGGCCTGTTGGGATTAGTCGTGGTCGTAGTCTGTCTGGCAACCCTGTTTACGCGCGGCCTGCGCATCAGCGTCCAGCAAACGGGCCGCCCCTTCCGCGCCCTACTGGCCGTCGGTTTAAGTACGCTGCTGGCCGCCCAAAGTCTGCTCATCACTGGCGGAGTCTTAAAAGTGCTGCCGCTGACCGGCGTCACTCTGCCGTTTTTAAGTTACGGCGGCAGTTCGCTGCTGGCAAGTTTTGTGATGGTGGGCCTGCTGCTGCGCCTGTCTGTACCGGAAGCCGATTATGCAGTTCACCCGTGAAATTAACCGCCTCCTGGTGGGAGTCTTGTTCGCCTTTGGCATGGTCATGTTGGCCGCCATGTACTGGGCGATAGCTGGCCCGGAAACAATTCTGCGGCGCGAGGATAATCCCCGGCTGGTGGAAACGGAGATGCGCCTGCTACGTGGCGAAATCGTTGACCGGACCGGAACGGTGCTGGTTACATCGGAAACCACCAGCGACGGCAGCGCCCGACGACATTACCTCTACCCTGAAACCAACGGGGTGTTAGGTTATGCCAGCCTACGTTATGGCGTGAACGGTGCGGAAGCGGCCTATAACACGCTGCTGCACGGGGATACACTACCCAAAGACCTCACGGCTTATTTCAATAACGAGTTTCTACATCGGCCTATCCAGGGAGCGGATGTGCAATTGACGCTTGACCTAGCCGTGCAGCAAACGGCGGCGCAAGCCCTGGGGGAACAACGCGGCGCGATCATCGTGCTGAGTGTGCCGGATGGCGAAGTGCTGACCCTTGTCAGCCGCCCAACCTTCGACCCCAACACCCTGGATGCCGATTGGGAAAAACTGACACAAGCACCCGGCAATCCCTTTTTTTAACCGCGCGCTCCAGGGGAATTACCAGCCCGGCGGCACACTCCAGACACCGCTGATTGCCGCCGCCCTGCTAACGGATTTCTCACTGGATGCGCCGCTGGAAAACGCCACGCTCCCGGTCAAACTGAACCAGGTGACGCTGAACTGTGCCGCCTTTTTGCCGACGCGCAGCCTGACACTGCGACAGGCTTATGCTTTCGCCTGCCCCGCGCCGTTTGCCGGGTTGGTCAAAGACCTGGGCTTCAGCACGGTGCAATCGGCGTTTGATACCTTCCGCCTGAACCAACCACCAACCCTAACCGGATTTGTCGTCCAACCCGAAGGCCCGCTTGAACCGACACCCACGACCATCCGACTGCAACCCCAATCGCTGTTGGAAATTGCGCTGGGTCAAGGCAAACTCACCGTGACGCCGCTGGAAATGGCCGTCATCGCGGCGGCGATTGTCAACGACGGCAACGCGCCACAGCCCTACGCGCTGCAAGCAACCCGCCCGCCGAATACCACCGATTGGCAAGCGGCGGAAACGGCCTACCCGACGATACCGCTCACGACAGCCAACACCGCCCGCCAGCTTCAGGACATGATGCGATTCGCGGTGGCCCAAGGCGCGGCCCAGAATGCCGCCCGCCCCAACCGGGATATTGGCGGTCATGCGTCGGTAGCCTACTCCGGCAGCGAATCACAGGCGTGGTTTGTGGGTTTTGTGACTTCCGGCAGCCGCCGGGGGGTCGCCATCGCCGTTGTGCTGGAAAACAGCAACGATCCGGGGTTAGCGGCGGATATTGGCGGGCGCGTCTTAGAGGTGGCCTACGAGCAGCTTCAGCCGCGTTAGCCGCCTTCCCATTGGCGCGGTCTTAAACCTAACTTTTTCGACCACTTCGCTAGAGTACTGCCCAGATGAACATAAAAAGGGCTGAGACCGGGTTTAACCTGAGCCTCGCGTAATGCCGCGAGGAACGCCTGCGCCCCCTCAAACGGCGGCATTTGCAGCACGGCGCGACCATATTCGACACGAGTATGGGCATCCGACCCTACCGTTCCGGCTAGGCCATGCTGTTGGGCAAAGGCGATGGCGCGATCATTATCTTCGGGATACAGGCAACGGGCGTTAAAGACCTCAATGGCATCCACCAAACCGACGATCCGGCTCAAATCCGCTTCCCGCCACGCGCCATGCCGCAGCCGGTCAAAGGGATGAGAAACACTGATAATCGCGCCCTGGTCGCGCAGACGGCGAATCGTTTCTTCAGGCGTTAAACGGGCCGGGACACTTTCCTGTACGTAGTACACCAAAATTTCACCCTGGGTGGTCATAATTTCTTCGCCGGGGATAATGAGTTCTGGGGCGAGTTTTTGCAGCGCCAGCGCGCCGTCAGCCGTGTTATGATCGGTAATGGCAATCCGGTGAATGCCGCGCTGCTGGCAAACGGTGATAATCGTTTCAAACGCGGTCAGACAGTCTTTTGACCACAGGGTATGGCTGTGCAGATCAACATTCCAAAGTTCGCTCATGCTGCCGCTCCTTCACTTTCTACCGGACGCACTGCCCGATTTTCGGCCTCAAATTCCGCCAATTCCGCATCCAGGGTTTCCGGGAACAACCGCCGACGGAAAACAACGGCAACGACCAAGCCTACCAGCACCCGCAGCCATTTATGCGAGAAACCCTCGATCAACGCGGCGGTCATGGCAACGCTGCTCGTTATGAGGGCATGAGTTGGCGCGATAATTGCCAGAATCATGCCGCTGCTGCTGATTTCGGTCACACCCGCGCCGTTGGGAACACCGGACAGCGCGCCAATCGCGGCGGTCAGCCCGGTGATAAACACCCCTTGCAGATACAGCATCCAGGTTACTTCCAGCCCAAAACCCGACAAAATCAGGCAAAAACTCAAGGCGTCCAGCAGGTGTGCCACTGAGCCAAGAAAAGCGGTGGGCAGGATATGCCGAAAGTGAAAAATCTCCCGGCTGCTTTCATAAAATTCCACCAAGGGCGTGTAAAGTCGTTTGAGCAGCGGCAAGTGGCGCAGCAGGTTCAGGAAAAAATAGGCCAGAGGGCGTATTTGAATGGCGACCAGCCCCACCACCAGCAGCGCGCCCGCCAGCAGTACCAGGAAGCGATAGGGGCCAATATCAATCCCGTCACCGGCCAGGAAAAACGCCAGCAGCAGCATTAGCAGCACGGCGATACCATCCATCACCCGTTCGGCAATCACAATTGGGGCGCTGCGGGAAATGGGGGTGCCGGTTTTGGCCTTCAACACCACCGCTTTTAATAGTTCGCCCAATTTGCCAGGGCTGACCGTCAGAGTAAACCCGGACACAAAAATCACGGCGCTGTCGAATTTGCTGATTTTATGCGCCGCGTCAATCACGCCCAGGAAATAATGCCAGCGCCAGAAGCGCAAAAACCACGCGCCGCTTTTGAGCAGTACCACCGGAACCAGAATTGCCCAGGGATAGGTTTGCAGTTGGGCCAGCAGTTCGCCGGTATTGGTGAACAGCAAGAGCAGGAGATAGATCACAAAAACAAGCGCCAAACCGGCCAGAATTCGATTACGGTGTTTTCGCATAAGGTTCCATTTGGTTTAGTCCCATCTTACTATAATCACCGGGCGTTTTATCCGTCAACCCTGGATTGGTACTGGTGCGGGAGTCCAATCCAGTATCGCTAAACCCAATCTTCATCATTTATAATCGCCCAAGACGGTTACATTCGGTTTCTGGGGCAAACGCCGCTGAGCGTCGCCGGAGGCTGAAAGCCCTCCGGCTGAATGGGCAAAGCCCGCTTAAAGCGGGCTGCCAGCGGCGGCAATGGTCTCTATCAGCCCGCTTCCAGTAGGCTTCCATTGAACGATAGCCAGGGGACTTCCA
>DATALK010000054.1:0-8601 GCA_036261085.1 Phototrophicaceae bacterium
TTGCCAGCAGGGTTTCCAACTGCGCGGCGGCTGGAAGTGCCGGGTCGGGTTGTTCAAACAAACCCATGATTTGCTCTATCGTTTCATCAAACAGGGTCAGAAACAGGTCTTGTTTGTTGGTGAAATGCCAGTAAAGTGTGCCTTTGCTCAAACCGGATTCCCGCACCACGTCATCCATCGAAGTGCGGTGATAGCCGGTGCGCTGAAAACAGTGTAAGGCCGCGTCGAGCAGAGCGGCGCGGGTTTCGGTTGGGTCGGGTCGAGGACTCATATGTTCGCCTTGTTGCTCATCACGGAACGATAGGTAAAAGCTAACGGCACTCCGGCGACCAGTACCAGCAGCAGGGTGTTAAAAACCGCGTTAAAAACAAAACCGACGGCTAATGACACGGTGGTATCAATAATGTACCAGACCGTCATGCTGACAGCGATACTGATCCACGCCCAGCTTTCACGCTGGCGGAAGGGATACGCCGCCAAGAACACCAGGTTGATACCCCAACCGGCCATCACGGCCCCCATCAGCGTATAGACCCAGTTCAGAAAGGTGGTGACATTCGCCGGGGCATCCAACGAATCCCAAAAAGTCGGGTTCACCTGACGGCTAAAGACCATAAACAAAGGTGTCTGGTTGAGCAGGGCAATCCCCAGCCCAATCACGACGACTACCAGACTGCCGACCAGTAACCAGCGCTGCCAGAAGGTGTAGTTCATGCAAGCTCCTTGAGTGATAAAACAACCGGCTTACATTATAGACCAATCAGTCTAGACTGACCAGTTGGTTTATGGTGAAATGATATTTGATACCTAAACCGAAATATTCTCTATAACCCCTGCTTGAAAATTGAGTGTTACACTTTAAACTAGTTATCACCACAAAGGAGGGATTTGACTATGAAACTCGCATTATTTGGCGGCACCGGGAGAATTGGCACCCGAATCGCACAAGAAGCACTGGCTCGCGGTCACGAGGTCACAGTGATGGTGCGGAATGCCGCGCGGCTCACTTACAATCACCGCAATCTGACGATCATTCGGGGCAACGTGTTAGACCCGGCCAATATCGCCAAAACGGCAGCTAACGCCGACGCGGCCATCAGCGCCATTGGCCCGGTGGATGGCGACCCGTCCATTCTCATCAGCAGCGCGCAGGCGATCATTGACGGCCTCAACCGGGCGGGGGTGAAACGGTTGGTCGTGGTTGGTGGCGCGGGCAGCCTGGAAACCGCTTCCGGCGTCCTGGTAATGGACACGCCGACTTTCCCCGCTGCCTGGAAACCGGTGGCGCAAGCGCACCAGGATGCGCTGGGCGTGTACCGTGAATCGAACCTCGATTGGACGTTTTTCAGCCCGGCAGCGCTCATCGAACCGGGGGAACGTACCGGCAAATATCGCACGGGAACCGACCAACTGGTGACGGACGCCGACGGCAAGAGCCTGATCTCGATGGAAGATTACGCCGTTGCTCTGTTGGATGAAGTCGAAAAGCCGCGCTTCATTCGTCAGCGGTTTACCGCCGCGTATTAATTTCGCACCCCCACTTTCAGAGGCGATAACAGAATCGCCTCTGAAATTTCTCCTCAGAGCGCATCTGAAAATTAGTGGGACTGGTTCTTAATGAGCAATTTGGGGTCACGACCTCACCCCCTAACCCCCGCTCCATAGTATGGAGCGGGGGAAACGAGCGCAGCGAGTAGGGTGAGGTCGTTCCTAAAATGGTCAAAAACTGAATTTTCAGACGGCCTCTCAGGGGGAATGATCCTTATCGAGGATATAAAAAATATTTAGACAAGGGGTTTAACCCCTTGTTTCTGCGGATTTTCCCAATCCCCTCAGATTGAGGATTGCTTCTGCACCAGTTCGACAAATTAGTACTTAAGATCAATTTTAAATTAATCCAATCTAAATTGCAAATAGAGTAAAAGTATAATACAATTTTTACGCTCCGATCTTACACTTTAGCCAGCACCGTTGGAAACCTGTTAACTTTTGAGGAGGCGTGAATGCGCCCCGCAATCTGGTTAGCCATTTTTATTTTACTGGGCGGAATGGGTGTTGCGGCGGCTTTTGGCGATACCTGCCCCGCGTTTGTTGAATTCGCGCTGGCCCGTACTAACCAGGTCTGTACCTCCGCGCACCGCAACGAAGCCTGTTACGGGCATGTCCAGTTGGATGCGCACCCCTATCCCAATACGGCCAACTTCAAATTTGACCAGATTGGCGATGTCGTGCCGGTCAGCGCGATTGAGTCGCTGCGCCTGAGCGCTTTTGACCCGAACAGCAATTTGTGGGGCATTGCTTTGATGCGGGTGCAGGCCAATATCCCGGATACTATTCCCGGCCAGAATATCACCTTTATTTTGTTTGGCGATGTGGTCATTCAGAATCCGGTCAGTGTGGCGCCGGTCATGTTTGATATTACCCCGACCTTGCCATTAAGGATTTTCAGCTACCCGGCGGTTGGCGCTCCGGTATTGGGTACTGTTGATGCGGGCCGCACCATGACAACGGATGGGCGTTCTGCCGATGGTGCGTGGCTGCGGATTCAGATGCCGCTGGGGGTGCAAAGTACGGGCTGGATAGCCAACAGCGGTCTGATCTTCGCGCACGATCTCGGCACGCTTGAGATTTTAGACCCGGAGGATACCACGCCGCGTTACCGGCCCATGCAGGCGTTTTACCTGACCTCCGGCAGCGAAGCTCCCGTATGTAACGCGATTCCGGCCAGCGGGATTCTCATCCAATCGCCCCATAATGCCGGGAAAATCACGCTGTCGGTCAATAATGTGGAAGTGCGCATTGGCTCTACCGTGTTCTTCCAGGCGCAGCCGAACGGCGATTTGACCGTAACAACGCTGAAAGGTTCGGCGCTTGTCACCGCGAACGGCAGCACCGAGGAAGCGCTGGCCGGGATGCGCGTTCGTGTGCCGCTGGACGGCCAGCTCCGCCCGCTGGGGCCGCCATCTGTGCCCGAAGTTTTTATGGATGCTGAGGTTGCGGCGCTGGCACTGCCTATAAGGTATCTCAACGAAGCAGTGGTAAATTCGGGCTGGATTCCGGTGCGACTGCCAGCCGAAACCCAGCCAGCGAGTCGCACGCCAGAGCCACTGCTGACAGTCGCTCCCGTGACCCCAGTTCCGGCAAACAACAGCGCTGGGGATTCGGGCGGTCAATCGCTGCCGCCTGTGAACGTGCTGCCCATCAATACGGTGCCGCCAACGCTAACACCTATCATTTGGGATGTTGCTACTGAAACACCCCTCCCAACCAGTACCGGCCTCTGGCTGCCACCGACACTGCCGCCTACCGACGCGCCGACGCCGACCAACACTAAAACACCGAAGCCAAAACCAACCTGGCCGCCGAAGGCCACCAATACCAGCATTCCTACGACTGTGCCGACGCAACTGCCAACCTTGACGCCGCTAGAAATCAGCACCGATACACCGGTTCCTACTGCTGCCCCGACCACGCCGCCGCCTACCGCTATTCCGACTCAGGAACCCTCGACGGCACAACCGACGGACAGCCCCACCGATCCGCCGCCCCAATCCACGACAGAGCCAACGCCGACGCCTAAACAGGATGATTGAGCATTGTATTGTTAGCCGGTGGTAAGAAGTAGCGGCCTGGCCCCATCCGGTAGGTTATAATCCTCGTCTGATTGCGATCTGCCAGCAGGCATCCGTTACCCTGCTGAAATAACGTATTGGAGTTAAAACATGGCAAAAGAATATGATGTGGTCGTGCTGGGCGCGGGGCCTGGCGGCTATGTGGCCGCGATTCGGGCGGCCCAGTTGGGCTTTAAAACCGCCATTGTCGAGAAAAAATATTGGGGCGGTGTCTGCCTCAACGTGGGTTGTATTCCGTCCAAAGCGCTGCTGCGGAATGCCGAGCTGGTGAATATTTTCAAGAACGAAGCCAAAACGTTTGGCATTCAGGTGAACGGCGACGTGAGCTACGACTACGGTGCGGCCTTCAAACGCAGCCGCCGCGTGGCCGATGGCCGCGTCAAGGGCGTTCACTTCCTGATGAAGAAAAACAAGATTGATGAAGTGGACGGCTGGGGGACATTCACCGACGCCAACACCCTGCGTGTGGAACTCAACGGCGGCGGGGAAGACACGATTAAGTTCAAATACTGCATCCTGGCCGCTGGCGCGACGACGGCGCTGATTCCCAACACGCAGTTAAGTGAGCGCGTCGTCACCTATGAAGAACAAATTATGACCGACCAGCTCCCTGGCAGCATCATCATCGCTGGGGCGGGCGCGATTGGCGTGGAATTCGCTTATGTCCTCAGCAGCTACGGCGTGCAGGTGACAATTGTGGAATTCCTGGATCGCATCGTGCCGCTGGAAGATGAAGAAGTTTCCGCCGAACTGACCAAACAGTACGAGCGGCGCGGCATCAAACTGCTGACCAAAACGCGCGTGGACAAAATCGAGGACACCGGCAAAAACGTCAAAGTCACCGTCACCGGACCCGACGGCCAGCAAACGCTGGAAGCCGACAAGGTGATGCAGGCGATTGGTTTCCGCCCGCGCACGCAGGGGTACGGCCTGGAAAAGACCGGCGTTAAACTGACCGAACGCGGCGCGGTGGCGATCAATGACAAGATGCAGACCAACGTCCCGCACATTTACGCCATCGGCGATGTAACCATGAAACTGGCGCTGGCACATGTGGCCGAGGCAATGGGCGTGATCGCGGCGGAGAATATCGCTGGCGTCGAAACCATCACGCTGGAATACGAGATGATGCCCCGCGCGACCTACTGCCAGCCGCAGATCGCCAGCTTTGGTTACACCGAAAAGCAGGCCCGCGAGAAGGGCTACGATGTCAACGTCGCCAAGTTCCCCTTCCAGGCTAACGGCAAGGCGCACGGCCTGAACGATACTGTTGGCTTTGTCAAACTCATCAGCGATAAAAAGTACGGCGAAATCCTGGGCGCGCATCTGATCGGCCCGGATGTGACCGAACTGCTGCCGGAACTGACGCTGGCGCGGTTTGCCGAACTGACGCCGAACGAAATCGCCCGCAACGTCCATGCTCACCCGACCCTGAGCGAAGCGCTGAAAGAAGCCGCGCACGGGCTGGAAGGCCACATGATTAATATGTAGGCGGGAAGCCGGGTAAAACAACCTATATCCAGCAAAAAACAATAAGCGGAAGTGAAGACTAAATTTTTCACCTCCGCTTATTTATTGTATAATCATTAATAAATACAAAAATAGTAGGGGTAAAATCGCGTGTTTCCAGAAAACCCAAACTATCTCGACCCAACACTAGAAGCCATTCTTGAACCCTCTTTAGCGCTTCTCAATCATCCTAAGGAGAAGTGGGAACAAGTTATAAACGTTTTTAGAGGATGGATTGAAAGCGGCCTCGATTTAAGTAACGAAAAAAACTCCTGGATTCTATGCCACCAATATATCCTCGCAGCCAAAAAGTTTCTTGATGTTCACGCGATACATTCTGCAATTGAGTTATTGCTTCATGGCTGGAAAGAATTTAGCCTTTGGCAATACACAAACAATATGCGTGTCTATCGGGCCGCAATAGCAATGAATTTAGCCGCTATTCATTATTACTATCTAAATGACAAAAACGCTGCAATTTGGTGGGCATTCCATACACAAGCTGACGACCATTTGACAGATTGGGAAAAAGGTGGAGGTGGTCGGCAAATGCTCGAAACTGTATTAGGAGTTACAGATGAAGCCTTAAATGCTTTTTGGATTATTGCTAGGGATAATTTGAACGAGATAAGGAATGTATCTACTGCCAACTGGCAACAATCATCCTTATTCGCGGAGGATATTGTTAGACGATTTGCTGTAGAAAAGCCACAATATAGCTATTTGTTTGGTCAGGTTTCAACCCTTACCGAATTTCCAATATCCCCTAAATACTTCGAAACACTTCTGGAATCTGTTAAGAAGGCAAACAGTGCCGATGACAAAGGGAAATCCCTTGAAAGACTGGCATCTTACTTGTTTTTGCTTATACCTGGCTGTGTCCCACGTCAAAATGTCTACGATACCGATCAAACTTTTGAGACAGATTTAGTTGTTCGGAATCTCAACCCATCGAGTAACCTAATGTCGGAAGTATTTGGTAGATACTTTGTTGCAGAATGCAAAAACTGGTCATACCCTGTCGGTTCCCGTGATGTTGGGTATTTTTTATACAAAATGCGTCTCATGCACGCGAGTTTTGGTATTCTTTTTTCTAAAAATGGAATAACTGGCGAAAGCTCAAATGAGGTTGAAAAGGCGCATGATGTAAAAGCTGCAAAAAGTCTGATTAGACGAGCTTTCCATGAAGATGGAATTATTTGTCTTGTTATATCACTTTCAGAACTTGAACGAATAGCCAATGGAAATACAACTTTCCGTTCATTATTGTTTGAATTATCAGAAGAATTCAGATTTGGGGCGTATTAAATTTACTCTCTAAACGTAGCCAAAGATTAACAGCAGCGATGTGATTTTGAGCGGAAAACGAGTATATCCGCCGCTGTGGATTTCAACCCTAATAACAAACCGTGTTATTGGGAGGTGGATAGAGGCGGTTATAAAGCCGTTCGGATTTGAAACCCAGCCAGCCCATCAGCGATTTACCGGAATCGGGAGTCAGGTACACGAGTTCAACCGGGGTGAAAGGTGAAAACCGGGGTGAGTCTTTGAGCATTACAATGACAGCACCTTTTTCATAGGTAAACATCAGCCCAAAACTGGCGTAGTAGATGCACACACCGACTGGTGTTCCGAACAGGCTAATCAAATCGCCTGCCGTGAGTTCGGCACATTCCGATAAATTAAAATTATCAATATAGTCGTTATTAACGGCATCAAATAAACCTTCCTCACAATTGCTGATCCCGTTGGCTGATTGGTAGCGCATAAACGCGCGTCCCGGCCAGCCGGTGGCTTCCATAAAACGATAATTCTGGTAGGACAACACGGCACGGGCTTCACGCACCGTTGTTTCCCCTGGCACGATGCCGTACCAGCACGCGCCCGGCTGACCTTCGCAGCCTATGGTAAAACCCGCTAACATTGGATTCGGCGGCTGCAACGTGCCGACAGCGCGGGCCGTGACGTTCAACGCCGCGAACACCAGCAGCAGCAGGGATGTGATTTTGAGCAGGAAACGGGTCACGGGAACGCTCTCTTATCCATACTTACAATACTTTTCCCCTAATTCCTGATGCAGTTTCCACCGAGGCATCAACCGATAACTTGAGTGGTCAAATTGCCAATTGTTTATAGGGGAGCCAAGAGAACTACTGATATTATCAATCCGGTCATCAACCCATACGGGATCAACCATTTTATGCGATGAAGGGGAAAACTGGTTTATATTTAGCCACCAATCACGAAACCTGATTTTTTCAGCGCCATTGTAGGAACAAGTATAGAATACGCTAGGCCCATTCAGTACACCCAATAAATCACCCAACAATAAAAATTCACAATCTACGAGCGCAAAGTCTTGAACGTAAATGTCTTGTTCATCCGGATCATTGTTAACCCACATGTACGCTGTTGTCAGCACAACCCGGCAGTCTGACCCTGTCAGATGATTTGTTTCTAAAACTATTCTATGAATACCGGAGGAAAAGTCCGACGTGATCTCGACTGAATAACCCAGCGCAGCCAGAATATGCAAAGCCTCCGCTTCTGTTGTTCTCAACTCGGCAGGGAAAGATGTAATCCCATACCAACACGGCTGTGGCTTATCCTCGCAGCCTTCCGTAAAACCGGCCAGTACCGGATTGGGCGGTTGCAACGTGCCGATGGCGCGGGCGGTAACATTCAACACCGCGAACACCATCAGCAGCAGGGATGCAAGTTTGAGCAAGGAACGGGTCATGTGGGGAATACCTCCGGTACATTTCCAGTATAATATAGATAGAGTGAAACGAGGTTCAACGTATGGCAAGCGTACAGGTATCACCGCTGACCGTAGACGATTTACTCCGGCTCGACGGGCAGGACAAACGCTTCGAGGTCGTGAATGGGGAGATTATCGAAATGCCGCCCGCCAGCATTCTTCATGTTTTGGTGATGAGTACCGTTTTTGAAACCCTGAAGGCGTTTGTCGTGGCGCACCGTCTGGGGTTTGTTTTCCCGGATAATCTGCTCTATGTACTCCACGTTGACCCTGAAAGCGGTGTGCGCGAAACGCGCAGCCCGGATATTTCTTTTGTGCGTAAAGGACGCATCACCAAAGCCACCGATCTCACCCGCCCCTTTTTCGGCGCACCGGATTTAGCTGTCGAAGTTGTCTCTCCCGGCGAAAGTGCCGACGATCTGCTGGGTAAAATTCGGGATTATCTGGCTTACGGTTCGGAACAGGTGTGGGTGTTATATCCAGCACAGCGCGAACTGCACCAGTATATTCACGGCGAAAAAAACACGCACCTCTACACTGAAGATGATGTTCTCACTGCTGACACGCTTTTCCCTGGCCTATCACTGCGTATCGGTAATCTGTTCATCCTGCCTGAGCTTGAGGAATGAGTTACTGATCGGTATTTATACCGCGAACGGATTATGGAGATATAGGGCTTGGGTGCAGTTGATCTCATCC
>DATALK010000058.1:0-11056 GCA_036261085.1 Phototrophicaceae bacterium
TTGCCAGATTAAAGGCCAAAGCCAACTGGCGCGTCCAGAAACTCTTCTATAATACGCTCAGTGGTTCGCTGGAAGGAACATGGAATGACTGAGTATTTGAAGCCAAACACCATTGTTCAGGGCGATAATCGGGAACTGCTCAAACAGATTGAACCCGATTCCATCGCCTGTAGTGTTTGGTCGCCGCCTTATCATGTCGGCAAAGCGTATGAAGTGGACATGAGTTATGATGAGTGGCAAGGGCTGTTAAAGACCGTTATCGGTTTGCATGTGCCAATTTTGAAACCGGGCGGCTTTTTAGCCATCAACATTGCTGATATTCTATGTTTCAAAGACCCGGATATTCCGCGTATTATGGCCGAAAACAAACGGCGCAAGCGCAGTGATATTACGAAAGAACTGGTACTCGCAACGATGGCTGCCCATCCGGGTTTTAGCCGTTACCAAATTGCTGGTTTATTGGGCTGTAGTGAACAAACGGTTGACCGGCGGTTAAAGGGCAATAATATTCGAGGTGGCAAATATGCGACCCAAACGCGGGTCAAACTGGTTGGGGGTTTGATCGAACAAATGGCGTTGGATGCTGGCCTATATCTCTATGATCGGCGCATTTGGGTTAAAGATGCGGCCTGGGAAAACAGCCAGTGGCATTCCAATTCGTACCGTTCGGTAGATGAGTTTGAATACGTTTATATCTTCTGGAAACCGGGTATTACCGTCGTTGATCGGGAACGCCTGACCAAAGAAGAATGGGTCAATTGGGGATCGCGCGCCGTTTGGTCATTCCCTTCTGTCCGTGCCAATGACGATCATGAAGCCAAGTTCCCCCTTGAATTACCCCGGCGCGTGATTCGGCTGTTAACTGCTCCGGGTGAGGTGGTGTTGGATTGTTTCGTCGGCAGTGGCACAACGGC
This sequence comes from Phototrophicaceae bacterium, assembly GCA_036261085.1. Lineage (GTDB taxonomy): Bacteria > Chloroflexota > Anaerolineae > Aggregatilineales > Phototrophicaceae > CFX2. The sequence continues at coordinate 915 of DATALK010000058.1, forward strand.
GACGGCTGCCATTCTTGAGGGTCGGCAGTATATCGGTATAGACATTGAGCCGAAATACGTTGAATTAGCCATCAAGGCGTGCAGCCGCGCCGCAGAAAATTTAAACGGTCATAAACAGTTACAACTGATTTGAGCGAGGAATGCGGTAATTCACCGGAATAATCTGTCGTGCTGGTGTAGCCCATAGGGTAGACCCAAATGGTTGTTCAGGAACGATTTTATACGGTTGAGGAATTCTGGAAACTGCTGCAAGAGCCAGCCTATGCAGGCCGACATCTTGAATTGGTTGCGGGGGAAATTCGGGAAATGCCACCAGCGGGCGGCGAACACGGCGAAGTAGCGTTTGATCTGGGACTGCTTATTGGGAACTTTGTCAAGCAGCACCACCTGGGGCGTGTGACGGCTGCTGAAACCGGTTATATCCTCTGGAAAAATCCCGCCCCCGACGGTAAGGATACGGTGCGCGCGCCCGACATTGGTTTTGTGACGATGGAACGCGCCCCACAGCCATTTACCGAGAAATTTATCCCAATCGTTCCCGATTTGGCGGTAGAAATCATCTCACCCAATGACCGTGCTGAAGAGGTCGAAGAAAAAGTCCTGGACTACCTTCGATACGGTGTACAGCAAGTGTGGTTGATCTACCCTGCCTCCCGAACCGTTGTTATTCATACTACCCAAAGTATTCGCCGTTTAACCGAAAGCGATAGACTGGATGGCGGGGAAGTGCTGCCAGGATTTGCCGTGAAGGTCAAAGAAATTTTCCCAATGATGTAACAAAAAGAAAAATATGAACAATCAAACTACGGATATTAAACGGCTTGAAAGTCGAATTTCTTACCTGGAAGCAGAATTGAATGAGTTAAAAAGTAACTACACCAGATTTAAATGGGGGGTTATCGTCTCGAGTACCATATTTATTTTGGTCGTTTTGCCGGTAATGATTAATTCGGGACGTTAAATCAGCATTACGAATCCTCCCCGGATGTTATGACCAAGAATAAATTTGCGTAAATTGGATTGGGGCAAAAACAATATGATTGATCTTCAGGATATGGGCCAACGCGCTCGCGCGGCGGCGCTGGAATTAGCGCGGGCCACTACCGCCCAGAAAAATGCCGCGCTGCTGGCGATGGCCGACGCGCTCGACGCCAACGCCGAGGCGATTCTGGCAGCCAACCAGCTTGATCTGGACGACGGTCAAAAGAACGGCCTAAGCGCGGCGCTGTTAGACCGGCTCGACTTGCAAAAACGGCTTGGCGGCATCGTGGCGGATGTGCGCCATGTGGGCGAATTGCCCGACCCGGTGGGGCTGGTTTTTGACGCGAAGGTGCTGGACAATGGCCTAAAAGTTTCCAAACGGCGCGTGCCGGTGGGTGTGTTGGGCGTGATCTACGAAGCGCGCCCGAATGTGACCGTTGATGTCGCGGCGCTGGCGCTCAAATCCGGTAACGCGGTCATTCTGCGCGGCGGGTCGGAAACCTTCCGCAGCAATATGGCGCTGGTTAAAGTGCTGCGCGAAGCGCTGGTGACGAACGGCTTTCCGGCGGATGCTTTCCAGTATATTGAAAGTACGGATCGCCAGTACGTGGCGCAGATGCTCAAACTGCACCAGTACATTGACATGATTATCCCGCGCGGCGGCAACGCCCTGCACACCCTCTGCCGCGAAAATAGCACGATTCCGGTGATTACCGGCGGCATTGGCATCTGTCACCTGTATGTGGATGAATTCGCCGACCAGGATGCCGCGCTCAAAATCATTCACAACGCCAAAACGCAACGGCCTTCCGTGTGTAATGCGCTCGACACCGTGTTGGTCAACCGGCAGCTTGCAGCGGCTTTTCTGCCCCGCGTGGTCGAACATCTCGGTAAAGATGGTGTGATTTTTAAAGCGGAACCCCGCGCCCTTGAAGCCTTAAAAGGCCGCGCCAATGGTTACACGGTTGATCCTGCTGGCCCCGAAGATTTTGATACAGAATGGCTGGCCTTGATTCTGGGGCTGAAAGTGGTAGACGGCCTGGATGACGCCCTTGACCACATTCGCCAGCACAGCACCCAGCATTCTGACGGCATCCTGACCCAGAATCTCGACCATGCCAACCGCTTTTTAGACGAAGTGGATTCGGCGGCGGTGTATGTGAACGCCAGCACGCGCTTCACCGATGGCAGCGCGCTGGGCCTGGGTGCGGAGATTGCCATCAGCACGCAGCGTTTGCACGCGCGCGGCCCAATGGCGCTGGAAGAACTGACGACCTATAAGTGGGTCATTATTGGCGACGGCCACGTTCGCCCCTGAGAAATCGGCCCCCGATAAGGGGTTTATGCTCTTTGAAAAATTAACACGGCGTTGGGACGGACACCCGTCCCCTACCAATATCCACTTTTCGTCGGGACGGGCAACAACCCGCCTGCCGCAGATCCTCTAGATTTAATGGTTAAACTCTATAAACTCCTGATCTCCCACCTTAATTTTCCCCTGATTCACACCCCAACCCGTCAGTTTGATCCGCTGCCAGCGCCCTGTGCCAGCGGGCATGACCAGATGATCCCCGCCTCGCCTGGCGTAAAGCATAATCCCATCCCAAAACCGGAGATTTTCGATCAGCAGGGACGTATACGCCCGCCTTCTGGATGGAACGCGCGACCACTACCGGCATCGCGGTGGCGAATCACGTTTTGCAGGCGAACGGTCTGGAACCCTGGCAGCTCATGCCGCCGCCAGCGCCCGAACCGCTGGCCCGCGCGCTGGAAATTGGTGTGCGCGCTTTCCGGCAAACGATAGGGCGGGCGATATTGGGGGCGGCACGGACGATTAGAGGTAAAAGATAAAAATTGCGGAAGGGCGAACCAATTGTTCGCCCAGGTTATTTTACTGTGTTGACGCCGGAATGCCCCATAACCGGACTGTGCCATCATTACCGGTGGTAATCAGCATCGTTCCAGCGGCGTTAAAGATGACCCGATCATGTTTAGCCTCCATAATGTCCGCGATTTCTTCGCCGGTTTGGGTGTCATATAGCTCCACTGAATAACCATCCGCAACGGCCAGAAAAGCTCCATCGGGGCTAAAGCCGAAATCCCCTGGGCCAGCCCCACCGGCGGCGCTTGGCAGCCCAATCGTGGTGACGTTTTCGCCGGTAGCAATGTTGTAAAGGCTAAAAGTGCGATATTCACCTCCACAGCGCCAGACATCACTGGCGCTCAAAACTGTTTGATCGCTGTCAGGGCTAAAACCGATAATGCCGCCGCCAAAAGATGAATGAATAGCCACTGGTTGCTTCTCACCGGTGGCCGTGCCAATGATTTCGATATGAGTACTGGACTCTGCGTTAAATTCAGCCAGATACCAGGTAAAGTCGGGGGGGAATTCGCCCAAAACAGTATCCAGTTCGGTAGCACTGTCCTGATAAAAGAAAGTTACTTCACCGTTTGACAGATTGATCAGCCGCGCTTCGGCGTAATCATCGTCCCAGCTATCGCCCTTAAACTGTTCATAGGTGTTGGTCATGGCGATACGACGGCCATCTTGACTGAACTCCACATCTGCTCTGCCTCGGAATTGCCCTAGGTCTAACAATCGTTCGCCGGTCTTCGCGTCCCAGAATTCCACCTGGGATAAATCACCTTTTCCCGAAACGCCCGATTTGGCAATAGTCAGCAAGCCTTGGTTGTCCGGGCTAAAAATCAGGTCAGTGCTAAAGGCAAAATAGGGTTGGAGTACCGTGCTTTCATTCTGCGGTTCGAAGGGCTTGCCTACCGGCCAGATATGCACGCGGTTATCGGTTTGAACAAGAGCCAACCAACGCCCATCCGGGCTAAAAACCACATTATGATAGACATCATGGGGCGGTAGGAAGTCTGTTGGAAACGGAAAAACTTCGCCGGTTTGGAAGTTCCATAAGGAAAAACCCGCCTGATCGTCACGCTCAAATACCAGGATAGTGGGATGGGGTGTAAAGTTACCTTGCCACTGCTGTTCGGGATACCTTGCTGGAGTGAAGGTCTCTGGAATGGGAATTTCAACGGCGGCAGCGTCCGTAATTGACCAGAAGTGCAGGGTATTATCATAATCGCGGGTGAGCAAAGCCGCGCCATCGGAACGCAGGAGATTTTCCCCGGCAAAATACGCCTGACCGTCCTGAATACCGCCGTTAAAATTACCCTCGTTCATCTCCCACAAAAAGAGCTGCCCACCGCCGATACCGGCCAGCAATCGGCCATTCGGGCTGTAAGCCAGTTGAACAAGCTGACCATCTTTAAGTTGCCATTCGGTCTTTTTTTCTTGTGTATTCACATCATACTGCTGGATAGTATCACCCCCCACAACGACGGTAAGGGTTTTTCCATCCGGGCTGAAAACTGCTGTCCAGGCACTCTCCAATGAATCATTTGGCGCTACGTCCACCACCGCCTGGACTTCTCCGGTCTTCAAATCAATGAAACGGATACCATGCAAGGCTGCCGGAAAGTCCGAACTTACCCACACGGCCATTTGTGAACCATCAGGGTGCATAATTATTTCTCCCCCATCGGTCACATCATATTCTGCTTCCGACAGCAGCTTAAGATTCAGTGCAGACGAGACATCCCAGGTTTGGCCGTAATGGGAGTTATTGGCACAGGTATCAAAATCCTCGTTTATCCAGGAACCAGCCAGTCGGCTACCGTCAGGACTGAAGGCCAGACTCTCAATAGATAACCCATAATGGGCGTCTTTCAGGAGAATTTGAGCGACTCGTTCGAAAGAGTGCAGATTCCAAAGGTAAATCGTCGGTGTGGCCGGCCACATTTCGTCTGTTGTTTCGGTGGTTTGTTCTTCCCAACCCGAAGTCGCTATCAGAGTACTGTCCGGGTGGAAGGCAAACCGGCTATTGTTTTCAAAAACGGCCAATTCTTTTTTCGAGGCCGCATCCAGAAGGTGAGTATCGTTGCCGCCGACATACGCCAACAGACGGCCATCGGGGCTGTAGCTAACCTGCGCGATGTTGGCGTCCAGATCAAACCAGGATGGAGTCGAGAGATAATCGCCCTCAACCGAGTAAAAGCGAATCCCTAATGAACCACCGACGGCCAGCGTTTGTCCATCGGGCGACCAGGCCAGGGTTCCTGCCAGCACCCCATTCCCGAAGCGCGCCAACTGCTGGATTTGCGGCGCGTTGTCGGCGCGAATCGATTCTAATTCGGGCAGCGGAATTGTTTCATCCTGAGCGGCCAGCGGCGTAACCATTAGCAGGAACAGCAGCAGTAAAAAAACTGGATGGTGTTTGCAGCGTATCATTTTTAATGACCTTACGTGGTGAGTCGTTGTCTGTTCCATCATAAGGCCAGTTTTAATCGGACAAAAACGGCGTTGAAAAGGCGGTGGTCAGGCGGCGGGCAAACATTTACCTCCGCCCCGGATTTACCCCGCGCAGCTAATTGGCCTGGATGGGAGACCGGCGATGTTGACCGGCATTCGCAGATAGGGCGATGGGTCGAGCGTGGACGATAAAACACTTTCATGCGCGAACGCTTGATAGGGATCGTCGCCTTCCTGGGCGATGATCGTGAAATGCAGATGCAGGCCAATCGGCGCGCGGCCCACGCCCGCATATTCCCCCTGATAACCCAGCAGCGTCCCCGGTTCGACCCAGACGGCCTCCGTTCCCGGTGGAAACGCGGGCGCGATAAACGATTGGCCGCCATCCCGCGAGGCCATATGCGTGTAATATGTCCAGATGGTGCGTCCCGGTTGCAACGGGTCGTCATGCCGGATAATCACCGACGATTTCCAATCCGCCAACCGGGAAAGCGTGCCGCCATAGGCCGCATAAACCGGCACTTCTCCCGGCTCACCATCGCCAAAAATATCCAAACCGGTGTGGGTGTTCATCACCGTATACGGCGCGGCGGGGTCGTTCCACAGCAGGCCGATGAAGCCATCCGATGGCAGGATAAACGGCGCGCCGGGGCAGGCTTGCTGGCGCATGGCCGTTGTTAACACTGGACGAGAGGCGGGGTCATCAAACCAGCGCGCAATCGGTGGCAGGCTGTTACTCTGAAGGCTGCCGGAAAAGCGCCGCATGCCATACGCGCCAATAACTAGAAAAACGGTTAAAACCAGCCCAATCAGCAGGCAACTGAGGCGTGGGAAACGGCGGTATAATCGCATCACACTCACCTGAATTTTCCTTTATAAATTAAGGGTGTACACTCAAAACATCTCTTACAATGAGATTTAAATAGCATACTTTTGGAGGCAATCACTCATGAAAAAAGCGCTTTGGATCGTCGGTTTGATTATACTCCTGGCGGCCAGCCTGATAACTCCCGCACTGGCGCAGGGGCCAGACCCGGATGCCGTCAGCGAACTGTTAGCTGCCGGAGCGCAGGCGGTGACAGTTGACGATTTGCTGCTCGATGAACCGTTTGACAGTGATGACGATTGGCCGGCGTTTAAAGAAGACGGCATCACCGGCAAGGTTACAAAACGCACGTTTCGGATGACTGCCGAAAGTAATTTTTATACGTGGCAGTTGACCCCCGACGAATACCCGGATGCTGTCATTCAGATCGAAACCAGCCAGAATTCGGAAGAGGCCAATAATTACTATGGCCTGACTTGCCGGAATGATCCAAACGTGATGCGGGGATATTATTTCCTCATCGCGGGCGATGGCTACTATACCATTACTAAAAAGACCGAAGTCGAAGGAAGCTGGGAACCCCTGGTTGATTGGGCGGAATCCGAAGCGATTAACCAGGGACAGGACAGCAACCAGATCACGGCGGTTTGCACGGGGGATTATCTGGCGCTGTATGTCAACGGTGAACTGCTGGCCGAAGCAAACGACGCGGATTTTACCGACGGTTTCACCGGGATGACGGTGGGCGCTTATGAGGATAAGTCCATAACCGATGTGTCGTTTGACAATCTGGTCATCTGGGGGGCGGCAGTCGAAGGCGGCAGCGTTCCGCCGAAAGACAATTCGTCTACCGGTAACAACAAGCCGGTTGTGGGTGACATTGCCGATATTTTAGCGGCGGGTGAGCAGTCGGTGGCGGTTGGCGACCTGCTGATGGATGAGGAATTTAACAGCGACGAGAACTGGCCGGAATTTGACGACGGCGACGGTTTCACCGGCGTATTTGACGATAACGCTTACCGTGTTGCCATCGAAGGTAACTACTATTCCTGGCAGTCCAGTGATGACAGCTACGAAAACCTCGTCATTCAGGTGGACACCACCCTGAATTCCAAAGTGCTGGATAATAATTTTGGGGTGATGTGCCGCGCCAGTGGCCGCAATGGCATTGGTTACTACCTCCTGATTTCCGGCGATGGCTACTACACCATCATGAAACTGATTAATCCTGACGATGGGCGGGAACAACTGGTGGAATGGACGGAGTCGGACGCCATTAACCAGGGCGTGGACGCGACCAACCAGATTACCGCCGTGTGTGTGGACGATTACCTGGCGCTGTATGCCAACGGCCAACTGCTGGCGGAAACCCGTGATGAAGAATTCGGTCAGGGACGGATGGCGCTCACAGTGGGTTCGTTTGATGAAAATGCCACAACCGATGTGTCGTTTGATAATCTGAAAATCTGGGACGCTTCCGCGTCAAAATAAAAACCAGACCGGAGTTCCTGCCATTTTTCCGGCGGTTTGAACGGGAAAGAGGTGTGCTGACCGCGCACCTCTTTTTTATTATTCAGTTCCCGCTAATTCCCTCGTTTTAAGAGGGCGCGCTTCAAAATTATGGCCTAAAATAAAAATATCCGTCGGTTATTGCGTACAGGAGACTCGCATGAAAAAGTGTTTTTGGGTAATTAGTGTACTAATCCTCATGGCCGCTTTCATTGTTTCCCCAGCTTTAGCGCAGAAAAAAGGCCCCGACCCGGATGCCGTCAACGAGTTGTTAGCTACTGGCGAGCAGGCCGTTAGCGTTGGCGACGTGTTGATGGACGAATCATTTAGCAATGATGACAACTGGAAAGAATCAGAAGAAGACGCTGGCAGTTCAGAACTGGTGAAGGGCAAGTACCAGCTCACGGTTACTGACAGCTTCTGGTGGGAGTTGAACCAGGACAGCTATACAGATGTAGTGATCCAGGTCGAAACCGACCAGATTTCCGAAGAAGTGAGTAATGTCTATGGGGTAGTGTGTCGGGCGGATTTACGCACCGGCACCGGCTATTACCTTCAGATTTCGGGTAGTGGTTATTATAACATTGGTAAGTTGGCTGACCCGGAGGGTGAGTATGAAACGCTGGTGGATTGGACGGAAGCGCGCGCCATCAACGGGGGCCAGGACACCAATGAAATCACTGCGGTCTGTGTTCAGGATTATCTAGCGCTCTATGTAAACGCTGCTTTGGTGGTCGAATTGCAGGACAGCGATCTGACCGAAGGCCAGGTTGGGATGATTGTCGGCGCCTATGATAAGCGCCCGACGGAGATTACCTTTGACAATCTGATCGTCTGGGAAGCAACAGCGGAAACAGGCAGCAGTGGTAACAACGCCAGTTTCACTTTGGCTGATTATGCCGGTGAACCGGAAGACGCTGTAGCCGAACTGCGCGATCTGGGCTTAGTACCCAAAGGCGGCAAGCTGCTGTTTCTTGAGGATCGTGCCTTTTTCAGCGGTCAGGGTAACTGGTTTACCCCGTTGGCGCGGCGTTCGCCCAGCACCAATATTGTGATGGGCGGTCAACTCGCCTTCAGCGTGGGCAACCCTGACGAATTTGAATTGTGCAGTTTAAGCTCACGGATCACCACGAATAATCAGGGGTCGGCCATCTCCTACGTGGATATTGGTCTGGCGAATTCCGGTGAACTGCTGCTGGTAGACTTGTTTTCTCAGAATTCGGACCCCAACTTATATGTCAGTGAAAATGCCTATGACATTAACCAACCCCTGCACATCCTGATTACGCTGATCGGGGATCGCGCCAATGTCTTTGTGGATGGCGAGTTAGCATTGGCCGATGTTGCCATCGAAGAACGTTCGGGTTCTTATGGCATTGCCCTCCGGGGCAAGGGGCCGGGGGCCAAATGTGAGGGTGAGAATATCTGGGTTTATACCCTGGACTGATGATTGTCCCGGCCCCAAATACCGTTGGGGCGAATCGAATTCGCCCCAACCTTTTCGCTCGCTCAAGCTGTTACTGATTAGAACCAGACAATGAACCGAACAGACCGATTGCTCGCCATCGTACTGGAACTCCAGGCCCGAAAACAAGTCAGCGCCGAGGCATTAGCCGCCACTTTTGAGGTCAGCAAACGCACGATTTACCGGGATATGGTGGCACTGTCCGAGTCAGGGGTTCCCATTGTGGCAATTCCCGGCCAGGGCTACTCGCTGGTTGAAGGGTATTTTTTGCCGCCGCTGTTTTTTACCACTGATGAGGCCCTTATGCTCTCGTTGGGAACCGATTTTGTCGGGCAGCATTTTGACACGCAGTATCGAACTGCCGCCCAATCAGCCAGTCACAAAATCCTGGTTGCGCTGCCGGAACACCTCCGCCGGGAAGTTGAATATCTGGAAAGCAGTATCCAGTTTATTACGTTTAATGAGCCAACCGCCGAACCGCTGCAATTGTTACGGCGGGCGATTGTTCAGTGTCGAACCGTGCGCTTTCGTTATCAGGCACGCTATCAGGCTGGACAAGCGGATATAACCAGCTTCCGGGAAGCTGCTCCCTATGGCTTGATCCACATTGGCGGGAACTGGATGTTAATCGCCTATTGCTACCTGCGCCGCGACATCCGGCATTTCCGCTTGAATCGGATGGAAGAAGTAACTCTGCTCAATCGGAGCTTTGATCGCCCAACGGATTTCAAAATTCAATTGGGTGGCGAGGAAAATCGAAACCTGGTGGTGCGAGCGCTGTTTGATGCACACGCAGCGTGGCGAGTTCAGGAATCCCCCTCCGGTTTTCAGGTGGCACAGGAAAAAATGCAGGAAGGTCTGCTGGTGACTTTCACCGTCCGGCAGCCGGACGATCTGCTGAACTGGTTGCTCAGTTGGGGATCACACGTTCGCGTGTTGGAACCGGAGTCGCTGCGAGCGCTGTTGGCCCGCGAGGCCGAACGCATTTTAGAAAATCATCGTTAGTGAAAAACGCTGCTGACATACTGTTGTCACTCCGC
>DATALK010000061.1:0-5661 GCA_036261085.1 Phototrophicaceae bacterium
CGGCCACGCTTCGGCGGCGCGGCCAGGAGTGGCCTTCCTGTTTACGGGGCAGGGATCGCAGTATGTGCAGATGGGCCGCGAACTGTACGAAACGCAGCCCACTTTCCGCGCCGCGCTCGATGAATGTGACCGGATTTTGCAACCGCTGCTCGGCCAATCGCTGCTGCCCGTGTTGTATCCTGAACCGGATCAAGCCTCCCCACTGAACGAGATTGCGTTTGCGCAGCCCGCGCAGTTTGCGATTGAATACGCGCTGGCGCAGTTGTGGCTTTCGTGGGGTGTGACCCCGGCGGTGGTGTTTGGACACAGCGTGGGTGAATACGCGGCGGCCTGTATTGCGGGAGTCTTCAGCCTGGAAGACGGCTTGAAGCTGGTGGTAGAGCGTGGACGGTTGATGCAGACCGTTTCCAATACTGGCGAAATGGCAACCGTGTTTACCTCGGCGGAACGGGTGGCGGCGGTTATCGCGCCGCTGGCTGACCGAGTGTCTATCGCGGCGGTGAATGGGCCGGAAAGTGTGGTTGTTTCCGGCGAACGCGAGGCCGTCGCTACGGTGATTGAAACGCTGAAGGCGGAAAAAATTCGCGCGCGGCGGTTGCAGGTGACAACCGCTTCCCACTCGCCGCTGATGGAACCGCTGCTGAACACCTTCATGCAAATGGCGCGGACGGTGGCGTATCACGCACCGCAGTTGGACATTATTTCCGGCCTGACCGGGAAATTGGCCGGGCGGGAAATGGCCGCGCCGGAATATTGGCGGCGGCACATGCGCGAAGCCGTGCAGTTTTATCCGGCGATGCTGACACTGCATGAAGCCGGTTATCGCCTCTTTGTGGAGATTGGCCCCGCGCCGAATTTGCTGGAAATGGGTCAGCGCTGTTTGGAAGCGAACGACAGCCAATGGCTGCCATCACTGCGCCCCGGTCATGGGGATGTAGAGCAATTATTAACCAGTCTGGCGCGGCTGTACGTGAGTGGGGTAGAAGTGGATTGGGCCGGATTTGACCGCAATTATCCGCGCCGCCGCCTAGCGCTGCCAACCTATCCGTTCCAGCGGGAGCGGTATTGGGCGGATGTTCACCAGCGGCAAACGGCGGTAACCGGAAATGTACTGCATCCACTGTTGGGGGCGCGGTTGCAATCGCCGGTCATCAACGATGTGGTGTTTGAGACGCAGTTGAGTGCAACCTATCCCGCCTTTCTCGATCATCACCGCATCTATGGCGTCGTGATTTTGCCAGCGCCCGCGTATCTCGAAATGATCCTGGCCGGGGCGGAGTTCGCTTTTGGGGCTGGCCCGCACCGGATTAGCCAGGTTGTAATTCAGGAAGCGCTGATTTTGCCGGAAGAGGGGTTCCGTACCGTCCAACTGGTGCTGACGCCAAAGGATGCGGATCACGCCGTTTTCCAAGTATTTAGCCTGGAAGGGGCCGCCTGGAAGCGGCATGTTACTGGCGAAATTCAATTGCATGTCGAACGACCCTCTGTCGCCCCCGTCTCACTGGATGCCCTGCGGGAGCGTTGCGCGGAGACGGTTTCTGGCGCGGATTATTATGAGCGGTTAGGCCGGTTGGGATTGGAATTTGGCACGAACTTCCAGGGCCTGCGTCAGGTGTGGCGGCGGGATGGTGAGGCGCTGGGGCAGATTGTTTTGCCGGAGGCGCTGGCCGGGGAAGCGCGCGATTACCATATTCATCCGGCGTTTCTGGACGCCTGTTTCCATCTGCTCGGTGCGCCGCTGCCCAACAGCGATAATGAAGAATTTGCCCATCTGTTGATTGGTATGGAGCAGTTTACACTGTACCAGCAGCCGGGCGGCGAATTGTGGAATCATACGGTGCTGCTGCCGTCTGATCGGGCGAATCCTGAAATTTATACCGGCAGCATCCGGCTCTATGATGCGGTGGGCGGGTTGGTGGCGGAAGCGTCCGGCTTGCAGCTCAAGCGCGCGGGGCGGGAAGCGCTGTTGCGGGTGGCGCGGCAGCGGCCAACGGATTGGCTCTATCAGGTGGAATGGGTGTCAAAACCCAATTCCCGGTTTGTCTCGTTAGGGGATGATCCGCTGGGAGCGGTGGCAAAACAGGTGCAACCGGTGCTGGCAGGCTTGAGTCAGCAGCACGGTCTGGATGATTACGCCCGGCTGTTCCCGGAATTAGACCAGTTGTGTGTGGCTTATATTGTGGATGCGCTGCGCCAGTTTGGCGTGAACTTTTTTGTCGGCCAGCGCCTCGCGGCGGATGATCTCACGGCAGAGCAGGATTATCACCGCCGCCGGGTGGGGCGGTTGCTGTCTATTTTGCAGGAAGCGGGCCTCTTGCGCGCTGACGGCGACGGTTGGCAGGTGGTGCAGACCCCGCCGGAAGTGGATACTGACGCTTACTGGGCGGAACTGGTCGAACGGTATCCGGCTTTTGAGGCCGAATTGTCATTGGTGGGGCGGTGTGGGCCGCAGTTAGCCGGGGTGCTGCGCGGGGAAGTGGATGAACTGGCGCTGCTGTTCCCGAATGGTTCCCTGGAAGCGCTGGAAAAACTCTACCAGGATGCGCCGTTCGCGCGGGTGTATAACGCGCTGGTGCAAGAGACGGTATCGTCCTGGGTGGCGCGACTGCCCGAAGGCCGTCCCGTGCGCATTCTCGAAATCGGCGCCGGAACGGGGGCCACGACTTCGTATGTACTGCCCTGTTTACCGGCTGACCAGACGGAATATACCTTTACGGATTTATCGCCGCTGTTCCTGGAACGGGCGCGCGAGAAGTTTGCTGACTACCCGTTGGTGTCCTATCGCCTGCTGGATATTGAACGCGACCCGACGGTGCAGGGCTTCGCGGTTGAAAGTTATGATTTGGTCATCGCCGCCAATGTGGTTCATGCCACCCGCGATTTGAACGAAACGTTAAGCCATATTCGCGGTTTGTTAGTTCCTGGTGGAGCGCTGGTGTTACTCGAAGGGACAAGACCGCATTGGTGGGTTGACCTGACCTTTGGCCTGACGGAAGGGTGGTGGCGGTTTACCGATACCGATGTACGGCCAGCTTATCCGCTGCCGGATTATGATGGCTGGTGGAATGCTCTGGGTGCTGCCGGATTTGCCGAAACAGGCACAATTACGGACGAAGACTCCGTGTTAGGGCAGGCGGTTTTTCTGAATCGCATCCGGGAACCGGCATCTGATTTGACCGGAAACTGGCTGGTTTTTAGCACTGATCGGGAAATTGGACTGACTCATTCTCCGATTCTACCCGATCATCCTGGTTGGCCCACGTTTGTCCTGCCGGGTGATCGTTATGCTCGGCTTGACGAGGATACCATCCAAATCAATCCCTTTGCGCCGGAAGATTACCGCCGGTTGTTCGCTGATGTTGGGGCGGTGCAAGGTGTGCTGCATCTGGCCGGAGTGCTGCCAAGTGGACTGGCTGATTTATCGGATGCGGAACTGGAAGCGGCCCAAGCGCTGATGTGCGGCAGCGCGTTGTATTTCACGCAGGCACTCGTTGAAAGCGGCCAATCGGCGGCGCTCTGGTTGGTGACACAGGGGGCGCAGGCCATTGATGATGAACCCGTGAATCCGGTAGCGGCCACCTTATGGGGGTTGGGGCGGGTAATCGCGCTCGAACATCCCGAAATCTGGGGTGGTCTGGTTGACCTGGAGGCTAATCAGAGTTGGGTTGTAAACGCTACCAATCTGGCTGAGATTGCGCGGCCCGACGGTGAAGACCAGATCGTTTATCGCCAGATACAGCGCTATGTGCCGCGTCTGACCCCAATGGTTGCGCCAAAACCGCAGCCGATTCACTGGGACGCCAACGGAGCGTATCTGGTGACGGGTGGTCTGGGCGGTTTAGGGTTAAAGATCGCGGCATGGTTAGCTGAACAGGGCGCGGGTTGGATTGTGCTGACGGGGCGGCGCGGCTTGCCGGAACGCAAAACTTGGGATGACCTGCCGCCGGGGGAATTGTTCGACAAAGTGCAGGCGATTCGCGCGATTGAGGCACACGGTGCGCGGGTGGTGGTTGAGGCGGCGGATGTGGCGGATCGGGCGCGCATGGAAGCCCTGTTCGCGCAATTCGGGCACACGCTGCCGCCACTGCGCGGGGTGATTCATGCCGCCGCCGCGTTGAGTAATCGCACGCTGGCGGAACTTGATCTGGATACCCTGCTGGAGATGTTCCGGCCCAAAGTCACCGGAACTCGGATTTTGCATGACCTGACGCATGATTTAACGCTCGACTTTTTTGTGTTGTTTTCGTCCACGACAGCGCTGTGGGGATCGCGGTATCTGGGCCATTACGCGGCGGCCAATACGTTTATGGACGCTATGGCTTACGCCCGGCGGGCGGCAGGTCTGACGGCGCTGGATGTGAACTGGGGAACCTGGGACGAAATGCGCGCCGCTTCCACTGAAGATCAGCAACTAACCACCCAATCCGGCCTCAACCAGATGTCCGCTGAGTCGGCGTTGGGCTTTTTGGGAGATTTCCTGGGCAATCGGGATGTCACCCAGGTCGCGGTGGCTTCCGTCCATTGGTCAGTCCTTAAATCGCTTTATGAAGCCAAACGCCAGCGGCCTTTCCTGGAGCGCGTTGGTAAAGTTCAGATGGAGGTTAAGCGCGTGCAAGCGGAGTCCCGTTTATCATCGCTGGTATACCAGTTGCAGCAGGCGCACCCGCAAGATCGCCATGAGCTGTTGCTGGCGCATATTCGCGCGGAAGCGGCGCGGGTGCTGGGGATGGCCGATCCGAACGGGATTGATATTCAGCAAGGGTTATTTGATATGGGCATGGACTCGCTGATGTCCGTCGAATTAAAAAGCCGGTTGGAAGCCAGCGTTGAGCAAACACTGCCCTCCACGTTGACGTTTAATTACCCGACGGTGGCTGATTTAACGGACTATCTGGAAACGCAGGTGCTGGCGGCCAAACTGGCTGAAGCTCCGGCAGCGGCCTCGGTGTCCAGCGCCCCGCCGGTGGAGGCAGTGGCAGACGACATGGACGAGCTTTCGGAAGACGAATTAGCAGCCTTGTTAAGCAAGAAACTGGGGTTGAAACCATGATGACTCGGTTGATGGCTTCGCATTCTGAGACTGTTGATGAGCATAAGATGTGGCTGTGGGCCATTTTCTACATGGCCGTATCCGCTTTCTGTTTTGCGCTGGTGGAAATGATCGGTAAGGTGACGGTGCGGGGTGTCTCACCCTATGAGTTAATCTGGGTGCGCTATGCCGTTCATTTGTTGTTTATGGGGGCGGTCTTGGGGCCGCGTTATAAAACCCAGTTGGTACAGACCAGCCACCTCAAACTGCAAATTGTGCGGGGTTTATGTATGTTAGGGATGCCGGTTTGTTACCTGCTGGGCGCGCAATCCCTGCCGATAAATGATGTTTGGTCGGTTTACTGGCTGTCACCGCTGATCGCGCTGGGATTATCCTCTGTGCTGCTGCACGAGGCGGCTGGTTGGCAGCGCTGGGCGGCGGTGCTGGTTGGTTTTGCTGGGGCGTTGTTTATCCTGCATCCTGATCGGGGAGCTATCAGTCCGGCGATTATATTTCCGATTGGGATGGGAGTGTGTTTTAGTCTGCATCTGGCGCTGTCGCGCGTATTGCGGATTGAGCATCCCCTGGTCAGTCTTTTCTACACGGCGTTAGGCGTTTTTATTCCGCTGAGT
>DATALK010000062.1:0-3589 GCA_036261085.1 Phototrophicaceae bacterium
CGCGAAACCCATCCCTGCTGACCGCGAAATTGAATCACCAGCCACGAAAAATCCAGATTCGCGCCAATAACCTGTACCTGCTCATTTTGCTGAAGCTGACCGATGACATCGTAACTCAATCCCGGCCCGCTGCGCACATTCTGAATTGCCCGGCTGACGGTAGCCACCACTCCTTCCGGCGTGGCGGTTGGGGTTGGGGTTGGTGTTGCGCCGATGACTTCATCCAGTTCCAGCCGTTCTGCCCCGGCAAATCGTGCTAAAGGCTGCGCGACGCCAAACTCGTTCAACCGCACGACGGTCACATTGTTGCTGATTTCGCCCCGGCTGAGTTGAGCCGGACGTAATAAGCCCTGGACACCGCGCAGGTTATCTACTGCCAGCAGATTGGTGAGCAGTTCACCGGGGCGGCCAATCGCGTTAGCCAGCAGGTAAACAACATCATAGGCCGAGGCGGCTACTGCGTCCGGGACTTCACCAAAGGTAAAAACATAGTTGGTACGAAAAGCGCCGCTGGCCCCATCGGACGCTGTGAATGGCCAGGTTGTGGTTGAAATAAGGCCGCCAAGCTGTTCCAGCGGTACTTCCTGGCGGAAGGCGGGCATGTTGGCGTCGTTATAAGCGAATAATCCCGTCCAGCCCGTTTGCCGCAGACTGGTGTAGAAACTGCCCGCCTGCGCCGGATCACCGTATAACACCACAATTTCGGGGTTCGCCTGGGTAATTTGGGTGATCGCGCCGGGTGTTTCACTTTCTTGCTGAATGGTAATGGCGGGCTGGGGCGCGACGGCCAGCGCGCGGGCCGCTTCGGAAAAACCAATCATTCCCGCCGTGACATTGAGATCAAACCCCATTTGGACGGTAGCAATGCTGCGAACCTGCAAATCAGTGACGAGATAATTTGCTAAGGCCCGTCCGCGCAGGACTTCTGCCGCGCGGCTGCGGAAGATGCGGCCTGAGTTATCCGAGGCCAGCAGGGTATCCACCATTGCCGGGGTAAAAACCGGGACATTTAGGGTTTGTAGGAGGGATAGGTTATCCAGCGCCACCTGGTTCGATTCCGGCCCAATGACGGCGATTAGCGCAGCCTGGTTGAGATTGGCAATGGCCGTTGGCATATCGGCAACCGGTTGGGCAACCAGTTCCAGGCGGAACAAGGTGCCATCGGCCCCCGGTACACCCCCTGCCGCGTTGATTTCGTTGGCGGCCAGCACCGCGCCTTTGGTCAGGCGGCCCAGCGGTTCGTCCAGCACCCCAATCCGAAAAACGGGTTGGGTTTGGGCGGTAGCCGGGATGAAGGTTAGCGCCCCGATCAAACTGATAATGAGGATGGTGATACGTAATAATTTCATAACGCTTTGCTCCTCGGTATTTAAAAAAGATAATGCTTATGAATTGGATTCACATTTGATTGTATTCCGATTATTCCGGCCTACAAGCGCCTGGCGGTTCAAATCTTGATTTTCCGCACTTGTATTACTATACTGAATCACTACCTTTCAAAAATTCGTGCGATTGGGTGGTCATGCAGCGGGAACGAGTCGCCGACGACATCTACGTATTTACTAGCGATCTCTATGCCCAGGTAACAGCCGGTGTGGTGGTGACGAGTGATGGCGCTGTGGTGATTGATACGTTAGCCTTTCCTGAGGAAACGCAGCTTATCAAGCGGTTTGTGGAAGCCCGTTTGGGTACAACCATTCGGTATGTCATCAATACCCACTTTCACGCCGATCACACCACGGGAACCAGCCTGTTTAAAGGCGCGGCGGTGGTCGCTCACGTCCGCTGCCGGGAACTGTTGGTCCAACGGGGTCGCGAGAGCCTGGAACACGCCAAAGCGATTTCGCCGGAACTGCGCGATATTGAACTGGTGCTGCCGAATGTGGTTTTTGACGAGGGCGTCATGACCCTGCATGTGGGCAATAAGACTTTTCAATTGTGGTCAACTCCCGGTCACAGCCCAGATTCAATCGTGTGTCTGGTTAAGGAAGACCGCACCCTGTTCGCGGCTGATACTTTAATGCCCTTGCCGTATTTTGTGGATGGCAGTTTTGATGACTTTTTAATATCGTTAAAAGGGCTGCTGGGTAATAATTTTGAGAATGTGATTCAAGGACATGGTGAAGTCATCTTACGGGGTGAAGTCGAAGAAAAAATCCATGAAGATCTGGACTATCTGCTAAAATTGCGGC
The DNA here is from genome assembly GCA_036261085.1 of Phototrophicaceae bacterium. GTDB lineage: Bacteria > Chloroflexota > Anaerolineae > Aggregatilineales > Phototrophicaceae > CFX2. The sequence continues at coordinate 2,193 of DATALK010000062.1, forward strand.
AGGCGGTGGATCGGGCGCTGCTGAACGCCACGCCGGACAGCGCTTTGGAAGCGATTACGATTGAGGATTGTGGTAAAAGCCGCATTTTGCTGAACGGTGCCGCTATGCAGCTCCATCGCCGCAATGTGTTGGCTCTGGCAAGCCAGCGCCGGGAACCGATTGAGTTATAACCTTTGCGCCGACTATTGTCATTTTTACACTGAAAGCATTGTCAACGAGGTGGAGAATTATGCCAGACCAGGTTTACCTGACGCCGGAAGGTAAAGCCGAATTACAGCAGGAACTTGACGAATTGCTTAACGTCCGTCGCCCGGAACTGGCAAGTAAGTTAAAAGAAGCTGTATCGCAGGGGGATTTAAAAGAGAACGCGGATTACCATGATGCCAAAGAAAAACAGGCGTTTATGGAAGGCCGGATTCAGTACCTGGAAAATGTGCTGCGTTCAGCCGTGCTGATCTCCAATGATGGTAAGGTGGACGAGGTTCGTATGGGATCGGAAGTTACCATCGTTGAAGAGGGCGGGGACGAAGAGGAAGTTTATAAAATTGTGGGCGCGGCGGAAGCCAATCCCCGCGAGAATAAAATTTCGCACGAGAGTCCTATCGGTTCAGCGATGCTCGGCCACCGCAAAGGTGACAAAGTGCGCGTTAAAACGCCTTCCGGTGAGCTGATTTTTAAGATCAAGCGGATCAAATAATTTGAGTTTCGATCCTGCTCCCTAGATTCATACGCCTGATCTCCCGGCGCGAATGTACACACTCGCGCCGGTGTTATTTCCCCGATTTTGGCCTGTAACTGCTCATCAATTAAAAAAGTGTGAATTCCCTCCAAAAATGCCCGTTAGATTTTTGCAAGGAAAAATTCATATGCTTGGATGAACAAATCATAGTTTTATCATCAGATAAACTTGCTTTTGTTTGGTACTGTTGTTGTGTTAAGGCTGATACAAATTCAGGAGTTAGGTATGAACATTGGTGTCATGTTACGGCACTATGAACAGCCGGGCGGTGGAGTAAAGGTTTATACCCAAAATCTGCTTAAACGTCTGTTGGCCCTGGATCAGAGCAACCACTACGTCTTGATGTATCATAATCCTCAACTCATTGGCACTTATGCGGCGTATCCCCATGTCGAAGAAATCGCTTTAGCCGCTCCCGGCAAATTTCTTTGGGATCAGGTCGCTGTTCCCTGGGTGGCGTGGAAAAAACACCTGGACATTATCTTTAACTTGAAGTTCACCGTACCGTTTGTTACCCAGGCGAAGACGGCATTTGTGGTCCATAACGCTGAATGGTTCGTCGTGCCGGAGGCGTTTTTGTGGTATGACCGCCTGTACTTTCAGACCATCGGGCCGCTGTATTATCGCGCTGCCGATGCGATTGTCTCCGTTTCCGAAG
>DATALK010000073.1:0-1556 GCA_036261085.1 Phototrophicaceae bacterium
AAGAAACGCTGGCTCCTGAACCGGCAGCGGTTATTCCGCCGCCGCCGCCCGCTCCCGCGCCCATACCCGTGCCATTGCCAATACAGCCGGTGGTTTCGCAGCCGATTGCGCCGCCACCCGCGCCCGTTGTGCCGCCGCCGGTTTCGCCGGTGCCGGTGCCAACCATATTCCAAGGAATTGATGCCGCCGCCGTTTTGCGGGATGCCCGCGCCAGCATTGGCAGCAATGACATTGAGGGCGGATTGAAACATTATGAGACGCTGGTTCGCGCCAATGTGGAACTGGAAAATGTCTCCACCGACTTGACCAAATTGATCGAGAAGGTGAAGAACTATGCGGCGCTGTTCCGGGTGCTGGGTGACAGCCTGATGCGCCAGGGCAAACTCCAGGCTGCACTGGATACTTACCGGAAGGCGCTCAATCAGTTATAATCAGTGCCGATTTTTGGCAAGTTCTTCAATAAACGGGTCGCAATGACCCGTTTATCTTGCAACCAACAAAGGATAAAAAACGTGGAACGAACACTCATCATTGTTAAACCAGATGGCGTCCAGCGCGGACTGACCGGCGAAATTATCCGCCGGTTTGAGGTGCGTGGCCTGCGCATTATCGGTATGAAGTTCATGCAGGTTTCGCGGGAATTGGCCGAACGGCATTATGACATTCACAAGGGCAAACCTTTTTTTGAAGGGCTGGTGGGGTATATTACGTCATCACCAGTGGTGGTGCTGGCGCTGGAAGGTACGAATGCCGTCGCCGCCGCACGGCTGACCATTGGCGCGACCAAGCCCAACGAAGCCGCCGCCGGGACGATTCGTGGCGATTTGGCCCTGGAAATCGGGCGCAATCTCGTGCATGGTTCGGACAGTGTGGAAAACGGGCAGAAGGAAGTCAGCCTGTGGTTTAACGAGGCAGAACTGATCAGTTGGCCGCGTAACAACGACCCCTGGATTTTTGAAGGGCGTTAAGCCGGGATTGTTTGCCGGGGCGGTGGTTCTACCGTCCCGGCGGTGTCATTATTGAATGCTCAACAGAACCTGAGCGCTGCGCCATAACCCTTCCAGGTCGTAGTAGCGGCGTTTGTCTTTATGGAACAGATGAACAATTACGTCGCCGTAATCCAGCAGCACCCAGCCGCTTTCGCCGGTGCCTTCAATGGAAGCAGGCAGTTTTTGATACTGCTCCTTCACACTTTCGCGCACATGGTCTGCCAGCGCTTTGATCTGCCGGTCACTGTTCCCGGTGCAGATGACAAAAAAGTCAGCGATGACAATATCCGGGCGCAGGTCAAGCAGAACAATCTCTTCCGCTTTTTTATCTTCAACCACATCTACGATGAGTCGAGCCAGTTCTAACGAATCCAGAAGATGCCTCCTGAGACTAACACAAAGGCGACCCGCGAGTCGCCTGACTTAAACGTCTGTACTTCGCATTGTAACACAAACCATAGCAGAGGCAACGTCAGTTTTCGGTCAGAATTAGATAAAAACGGCGCGATTGAACAACGAGTCCGGCTGTGTTATCATAATCGTTTGGTTTAGCACAGACGAGCGAAT
>DATALK010000075.1:0-2539 GCA_036261085.1 Phototrophicaceae bacterium
ATTCGCAAAAGCGGACTAATTCGTGACCGTTTTGGAACTATTCTCGCCAATATTGGTGCAGATGCCTGGACGGTTATGTTGGATACTGTGCAACGTCTGCCGAACAGCAGTTATACGCAGGCGGCTTATTTCATCATGCCGCAGTTTGTGAATCGCCTGCCCTGGGAAACTTTTATGGAAGCAGCGCTTAACCACCCGGTTGAAGCGATCCGCAGTCAAGCCACCATTTGTGTCCAGAAATATGATGTCCCCAAAAATATCCTGCAAAAGCTGGCTGACAAAACTGACCACATGCTGCTGCAAGGGGAACAACGTTACCCTGATTTGCTGCAAACAGCAGTTCGCGCAGTACGCCAACTGGGGCAACCGGGAACAGACGCTCTTTTTGCCTGCTGGCACAGTAGCGACACCGACCTAAAACAGGCAGCAATTGCGGAAATGCGCTTCGTCACCGACGCCAGTCTGTTCGACCAGTTTGTCGAAGCGATCAAATCGGCGGATACGGCCATTCACCGAGGTGGAATAATCGGCCTGTTTGATCTGGCAGAATATCTCTCGCCGCAACAACAATCCTTAGCAGTTGACACTTTGATCCCTATTTTAAATACCGAAACGTTTGATAATGCCTTTACAGCCATCGAGGTACTTACCAAGTGTAAAGACGCGCGGGCCACTCCGGCGATTCAGGCAGTGCAACGGCGGCATATTCGCCACAGTTACCAAAATAAGACCCACCCACGCGCCATTTCACCAATTCAAGCTGTATCAGCGCCATTGCAGTATAAAACAAATGAAATTGACACTCTTTTCCGAAAACGCCTGAAAACAATAATACATTCTTTATCAGAGAAAAATCATCCAGTGTGAATATTCGTCGCAGAAATTGATTTTTAAAGTGACCGAATTTCGACAGAACCGAGTACAATACAATCAGTAATTTGCCACAGGTCGCCGGACGCTGGCGGCGTGGGGAGCGAGTCCCCTCGAAAAGTGCTTGTGGTTTACCTATCAGTCAGGTTATCCGTAGGGGCGGGTTTAGCAACTCTCCCCTGCAAAACATGAGGTAAACCATTCATTTATGAAACTCTGGCATCATTATCACACCCCGACAACCGTTGTAGAGACCATCACCCTCCTGGCGCAGTATGCGGGTCAGGCACGTATCATTGGCGGCGGCACTGATCTGCTCGTTGAGATGCGCGCCGACGGCGGCTGTCACCCCCAGGAAGCGCTGGTGGACATCACCGGTATTCCCGAACTGACGCAGATTGAAACCGATGGCGAATTTATCACCATCGGCGCGGGCGTGACCCACACACAAATTGTTCAATCACCGCTGCTCACACAGGCGGCGACCTGCCTGGTTGAAAGCTGCGGCGTGGTGGGCGGGCCGCAGGTGCGGAACGTCGGCACATTGGGCGGCAATGTCGTTAATGCGCTGCCCGCAGGCGACGGCACGACCTCGCTGGTAGCCCTCGATACCGAAGCTGAGATTATCCAGAACGGTGAGCGCCGCTGGACAAGTATTCAAAGTCTATTCTTAGGCCCCGGCCAATCGCTGCTCGACCCCACCCGCGATTTGCTGCTGCGCTTCCGGTTTCGCCCTGCCGCTGCTGGCGAAGCAACCGCCTTCAAACGCATTATGCGCCCGCAAGGAGTCGCCCTGCCCATTTTAGGCTGCGCCGTGTGGGTGCAATTGGATGAAACGTGCACCACCTTTGCCGCTGCCCGTATCGCCCTCGCCCCGATTGGCCCCACCCCCGCCCGCGCCGTTGCGGTAGAAAACGCGCTGATCGGCCAACCCGCAACCGAAACCACCATACAGCACATCGCGGAACTGGCCCAAACCACCCTCCATCCCCGTACCAGCAAATACCGCGCCACCGCCACTTATCGCCAGGAAATGATCGGCGTCCTCCTGCGGCGCACGCTGCCACTGGCCGTGCAGCGCGCCCAAACCGGCACTGTTGTGCCGGAAGGTGTGGGAGCCTGACCAATGCCGGTTCTCGATCAGCTCTCGTTTACCCACCTGCTCTGGTTCGTGCCGCTGCTCTTTGCGCTTCACAACGTAGAAGAAGCCTTCGGCATGGAACGCTGGTCGCGCGCCATCCACTCACCACGTCCGGTCACAACGCCGCAGTTTACCGTCGCCGTCACCCTACTAACTGCCATCGCGTTTCTGCTGACCGGAGTGGCCGTTACTCAACCCCCAAACTCGTGGAGCGTCTACGCCGTCATTGCCATTCAGGTCGTTAATCTGGTCAACACCTTTGTGCCCCATCTAGCGGCAACGCTTCGTTTCCGGCGCTACAGTCCAGGAGTCATCACGGGCAGTTTGCTCTACCTGCCATTTTCCCTGTACCTGCTGCAACGTGCTTTTCAGGAACATTATCTGGATACCAGCGGCCTGCTGATCCTGCTGGCGCTGTCGCCGGTCATCATGGTCGTCGCCATTTTTACATCTTTATCATTAGGGAATATCCTTGCCCGCCATTTGAGATTAAGCTGAGTGGGTTGTTAGAGGAAGCCATGAGCGAAC
>DATALK010000078.1:0-1549 GCA_036261085.1 Phototrophicaceae bacterium
CCAGTTCGTCGGCAGTTTCCGTCAGTAAGGTTTGGAGCGTTTGGCTCAGTTGGGTTATAGTTCTCATAAGAAGAAAGCCTGTCGTCTTCGGTTTTGTCACCTTTTAGACGCGCTTTCTTCTTAACTTTGTTCCTATGGGGCGAGACCGGTCTCGCCCCTACAGCAAATCACGCGGCTATGTTTTGCCGCAGTTAAAATCCGCCCTGCTCATTTTCATCAGCTAACGTACCGGCGTGATTCGTAACACGCGGGCGTCATGTGGTTCCACTACCACACTGACAAGGCGTTCGTGAGCGCCCAGGTCTTCGCCGCTCCACAAATCCTGCACCCGGCAGGGCTGCCGGTCATGAATGGCGAGTGCTTCCCAGGCAGCACTCATGGCGCGGGTTACGGTATCGTGCCGGTTGAACTGGCCGACAGCCACCGAACCATCGGCCAACGGTTTCATCCAGGTCTCAAAACAGTCCCAATCCCGCCCCAGGTAACGCGCCTGCCGCCCCAGCCCATCCTGATTGACGGCGATCAGATTCCGATTCAGCAGGATGGTGCGGGTCATCGCATCCAGCTGGCGCACGTCGCAGCCGATCAGCAGCGGGGCCGCTAACAGACACCACAGGCTGAAATGGGTGCGGTATTCGGCATCGGTGCAGCCGCCGCGCGCCACGTTCCCCTTGCCATACATACCCACTACCAGCATATCAGGATCGTTCCATTGATCCGGCCCGGAATAGGCTTCTAATCCCGCCTGACCGAAACCAATCTTTGCGATACTTTCCCACGAGTCTTCGATGTCGCCGGTAGTGCGCCACAAATGCGCACCCGCCCCTGCTGCCCATTCCCAGGGTTTGCCCAACCCCCACTCACAAGCGCTGAACACAATGGGGCGGCCTGTCGCCCGGAGCGCCTGCCCCATCCGGCGATAGAGCGCTGGGCCATCGGTGTTGGCGGGTTTATAACAAAAATCGTATTTCAGATAATCCACGCCCCATGCGGCAAAGGTGCGCGCGTCCAGTTCTTCATAACCAAAACTGCCCGGTTTACCAGCGCAGGTTTTGGCGCCCGCGCAGGAGTAAATACCGAATTTTAATCCCTTGCTGTGAATGTAATCAGCCAGTGTTTTGATACCGCTGGGGAATTTGGCGGGGTCGGGCACCAGCCTTCCATCTGCATCCCGTTCATCGGCCTGCCACATATCATCAATGACGATATAGGTATATCCCGCATCTTTGAGGCCCTGCGTGATAAAAACATCGGCGGTTTCTCGAACCAGATTCTCGTGAATATTGCTGCCAAACGTATTCCAGCTATTCCAGCCCATGGGCGGTGTAGGGGCGAGCATAAATTTCCTCTTTTAAAGGTAGTCAGAATTTGGCCCATGTTTCTACCGTGTTTCCCGCCACACGACAACCACCAGATAGAACTTAATCTGCCGGGAAGACGGTGATTCGGAAGGGGCAATCTGTTACCAACCGCATTCTTGGGTACATCGTTTAAACAAATACTTTTCTAAGGGACGCCTTTCGGGTTTATGATATAATGGCGCGTTGCA
>DATALK010000080.1:0-7222 GCA_036261085.1 Phototrophicaceae bacterium
AACCGGAGCGGTGGGGCTGGACAAGGATTTAAGCGCGGCGGATTTTGACCCGGCGGCCTTCCGGCAGAAAATCGAGCGCTACCAGCCGCAGGCGGCAGCGTTTGTGGGCAAAAAAGCGGGCGCGGTGTATCTGGGACGCGAGACCAAAACCGTGCCGTATGGGTTGCAGTTGGAAACAATAGGGGAAACGCGGCTGTGGGTGCTGCCGTCCACATCCGGCGCGGCGCGTGGTTTCTGGGACGAGGCGTGGTGGCGAGAATTGGCGGTGTGGGTACAGGCAAACGGTTCGGGGCTATAATAGGGTAGAGGTGATGATGAGGATGGGATGATGTTAAACCCAAATATCACGCTGCCGATGGAAGCGATTGTGGCGTTCTGCGAAAAGTATCCGATTCGCAAGCTGTCGCTGCTTGGCTCGATACTGCGGGACGATTTTCGCCCGGACAGTGATGTGGACGTGCTGGTGGAGTTTGAGCCACACTCCGGGGTGACGTATTTCGACATGGCCGACATGCAGTTCGAACTGGAAGACTTGTTGGGGCGGAAGGTGGATTTGCTTACATCAAAGGCGGTCAGTCGGTACTTTCGGCAAAAGGTGCTGAACAGCGCCTGGGTGATTTATGAGCGAGAATGAAATTAGTTGGTTCTTACATCATTTCTTTGCGACAAGAGGATTTCATGAATATAGGTAAACTGGAAATTGTTCCGGTGCGTGATGCTTTTCGGCATGAAGCGCATAACTTTACACTGTGGCTTGAATCAAATATTGATGCCCTTTCTCAACGCATTGGCATCGAGCTAACGGTACTTGAACGGGAAAAATCGGTTGGCTCTTTTAATGTTGATCTCTTTTGCGAAGATCGAAACGGAACTTATGTCATTGTTGAAAACCAATTGGAGCGTACCGACCACGATCATCTTGGAAAGTTACTTACCTACCTGGTAAATTTGGAAGCAAAAACTGCGATCTGGGTGACACCAGAAGTTCGATCTGAACATCAGCGAGTCATTGATTGGCTGAACAAATCGACGAGCGCCGATTTTTCTTTTTACCTGATTCGTGTTGAAGCAGTAAGAATTGCTGGTTCTCCCTACGCTCCGCTGTTTACCGTCCTGGCCGCGCCAGATGAACAGACGCGAGAAATTGCCGAAACCACAAAAGAACTGGCAGATCGCCATTATCATCGAAAGGAATTCTGGACAGGCTTGTTAGAACGAAGCCAGGGAAAAACGAGACTTTTCAGTGGTATTACGCCAAGTCTGGATCACTGGTTACAGACAGGTTCGGGGCGCAGTGGAATAGTTTTTAATTATCTCATACTAAAAGATGGCGCTGGCGTAGATTTGTACATTGATGTTGGTGACTATGATAAAAACAAGGCCATTTTTGATGCTCTGTTGCAAGATAAAGAAGCTATCGAAGCGGAATTTGGCGAACCTCTTGATTGGCGCAGATTGGACGACAAACGAACTAGCCGGGTTGTCAAATTGATAAAAGGTTTTGGTAGCCTGAACGAACCGGAAGCCTGGCCGCAACTTCAAGACATCCTTATTGACACAATGATACGATTTGATAAGGTGTTTCGATACCGAGTAAATAGAATCAGAGTCTAATCGCTATTAGCTATTCACTAAGGGTTAAAAGCCAACTATGATCGAAAAACTGGCAATCGTCGCTATTGGCGGCAACTCATTGATTGAAGACCCGAAACAGCCGGGAATCGCGCGGCAGTGGGAAGCCGCCCGCAAAACGTGCAACCACGTCGCGCGGATGATCGCCGACGGCTGGCACATTGTGGTCACACATGGTAATGGCCCGCAGGTGGGGTATATTCTGCGGCGGGGGGAAATCGCGGCCAAAGAAGGCATTCATGATGTGCCGCTTGACCTCGTTAACGCGGATACTCAGGGCAGCATCGGCTATATGCTGCAACAAGGGTTGGATGATGCGCTGCGCCGCCTGGGGATGAACCGGACGTGCGCGACGGTGGTGACTCAGGTGCGGGTAGATGCCGACGACCCGGCGTTTGAGAATCCGACCAAGCCGATTGGTGGCTTTATGAGTGAGGAAGAGGCGCGGAAGTTTGAAGCGCAGGGCTGGCAGGTGATGGAAGACGCGGGGCGCGGTTGGCGGCGCGTGGTGGCGTCACCGATTCCCAAATCCGTTGTGGAGATTAACGCGATTCAGGCGTTGATGTTGAGCGGTTATGTCGTGATTGCCTGCGGCGGCGGCGGGATTCCGGTCATTCGGCAGGCGGACGGCAGCCTGCGCGGGGTATACGCGGTGATTGATAAAGACCGGGCCAGCGCGTTACTGGCGCTGACACTGCGCGCCGATTTGCTGATGATTTCAACCGGGGTGGAAAAAGTGGCGCTGAATTTTAACAAACCCGACCAGCGGTTGGTTGACCGGCTGAGTCTGGCGGACGCGCGCCGGTATATTGCTGAAGGGCATTTTGGCGTGGGGAGTATGCTGCCGAAAATCGAAGCGGCGGTGGACTTCGTGCAGAACGGCGGGCCGAAGGCGATCATTACCGGGCCGGACACTCTGGTTCCGGCGCTGCGGGGTGAAACCGGAACGTGGGTTGTGCCGGAGTAGAAGAGAAAAACATAACGCAAAGTTGCAAAGGGGCAAAGACGCAAAGTTATGTACAATCATGCGCCGGAAGGGTATCAATGCCCGTTTTGCCGGGTCGTGGCCGGACTGGAAAACGAGGGCTGGAATTATCGTTCGGATGTGGTGTTGCAGACGGAATATGTTACCGCCTTTGTCTCGCCAACGTGGTGGGATAGCAACGCCGGGCATGTCCTGGTCGTGCCGAATCTGCATATCGAGAACATCTATGATCTGACGCCGGACATTGCCGTTCATGTTCACGAAGCGGCGCGGCAAATCGCGCTGGCCTTTAAGTCGGTGTACGGCTGCGAAGGGACCTCTATCCGGCAGCATAATGAGCCGGGTGGCAATCAGGACGTGTTTCATTACCATTTGCATGTTTTTCCCCGGTATCACGGCGATAAGCTGTATGAGAATTATCCCAATTACCGGCAGACAACGCGCGAGGAGCGGCGGCGGTATGCGGAACCGCTGCGCCACTACCTGACAACGGTGGGGTTTTGAGACATAGAAACAACGGGTGCTTGTGACAAGCCCTGGGCGCGCACGTAGGCGCGCCCCTACGGAAAATTACCCGTTTTGAACAAGAGCCAACGGAACCAATAGATGCTGCCTAACACCACCGAAGTCACTACGCGAGAAAACCGGACGGCGCGGCTGGAAGCGTTCAGTGACGGTGTGTTTTCAATTGCGATCACGCTGCTGGTGTTTAACATTGCCGTTCCGCGTGATCTGGAGGATGGGCAAACGCTGTGGCGGGCGTTGGTGGATTTATGGCCGTCGTATTTCGCGTTTGTGACCAGCTTTGCCACGATTGGTATTATGTGGATTAATCACCATAACCTGTTCAAAATCATCAACCGGGCTGACCCGGTGCTGCTCATTTTAAACGGGCTGCTGCTGCTGATGGTGACGTTTATCAATTTCCCAACGGCGGTACTGGGGGAATACATTGATGATGTGAATGCCCGTACCACCGCCGGAGTGTTGTATACGGGTACATTCGCGGTGACGGCGGTAGTGTTTAATCTGCTGTGGCGCTATGCCAGTCACCAACACCGGTTGATGGATGAAAGCACCGAGGCCGCTACCGTGCGGGATGTAACGCGCAGTTATAATCTGGGATTAATACTGTACTGGCTGGCGTTTGGGCTGGCATTTTTTGTAACCGTGCCAGCGATTGTGATGAATTTTATTCTGGCGCTCTTTTTCGCGCTGCCCATTCGGGGGCGACTGCTCAGGAAGTCTTAAAACTATGGCGGCTATTTTAGAACTGCGCTGTTCACTGTGTGGACAAAGTTACCAACCGACGGAGGTGGCTTATACCTGTCCGACCTGCGGGCCGGTGGGGACGTTGGATGTTTTGTACGATTACGCGGGATTAAAAGCGCAACTGAACCGGGAGGCACTGCGTAATCAGTCACAGGACTCGATGTGGCGGTATTTGCCGCTGCTGCCGTTAGGGGAAGGCGGGCAACTGCCACCGCTGCGGGTGGGCGGGACGCCGCTCTATCCGGCGCACCGAGTGGCAGAAACGCTGGGCGTGTCGGAGGCCTGGGTCAAAGACGACGGCGCGAATCCAACGGGTTCGCTAAAAGATCGCGCCAGCGCGTTAATTGTGGCGCGGGCGCTGGAACAGCGGATTCCGGTGGTAAGTACCGCCAGCACCGGCAACGCGGCGGCGGCGTTGGCCGGGAACGCGGCCTCGGTGGGAATGAAACCGGTGATTTTTGTACCGGCGACAGCGCCAGAGGCCAAAATCGCGCAACTGCTGGTGTACGGCGCGACGGTGCTGCTGGTCGAAGGTACGTATGACGACGCTTTTGATCTGTGTTATGAAGTGTGTTTAAGCGAAGGCTGGTACTGCCGCAACACGGCCATGAATCCCTATACCGCTGAAGGCAAAAAGACGGTTTCATTTGAAATCGCCGAACAGTTACAGTGGAATGTGCCGGATGTGGTGGTGGTCAGTGTGGGCGATGGCAACATTATCGCGGGCGTCCACAAGGGCTTTTACGACTTGTATCAATTGGGTTGGATTGAGCGGATTCCGCGCCTGATTGGTGTACAAGCAGCAGGCAGTGCCGCGCTGTATCACGCCTGGAAAGCGGGCGTTCGGGCGCAAGACATGCAGCCGATCGCGGCTCAGACCATCGCGGACAGCATTTCTGCCGGACTGCCGCGGGATCGAGCCAAAGCGCTGCGGGCTGTACGGGAGACGCAAGGCGCATTTGTTAGCGTAACAGACAAAGAGATTGTCGCGGCCATCCCCAAACTGGCGCAGTTAACCGGTGTGTTTGCGGAACCGGCGGCGGCGGCGGTTTTCGCCGGGACGCAAGCTGCTATACAATCAGGAGTGATTGGCGCAGACGAAACCGTGCTGCTCCTGGTGACGGGCAACGGCCTAAAAGATGTGCGGCGGGCGCAGGAGTCAGTAGCCGGGGGACTGCGGGTACAGCCTACTCTAAATTCGGTTCGGCAGGCATTACACTTGTGAGGCTAAATGGACGATTATCCACGGTATTCAATTGTAGCGCCGATTTATAACGAAGAAGGCAATATCAAGAAATTGTACGAGCGCATCTGCGCCGTGATGGATGCAACGGGCGAACCCTGGGAACTGGTAACGGTGAATGATGGCAGCCGGGATCGTTCGCTGGAAATGCTGCAAGAAATCGCCGCGCAGGATTCACGGATCAAGATTGTGAACTTCGCGCGAAATTTCGGCCACCAACTGGCCGTGACTGCCGGTTTAGATAACACTTCCGGTGAAGCGATGGTGGTCATTGATGCCGATTTGCAAGACCCGCCGGAACTGATTCTGGAAATGATTGAACGCTGGAAGGCCGGGTATCAGGTGGTGTACGCGGTGCGGCAGGAACGCAAAGGTGAGAGTTGGTTCAAGCTGATGACCGCCAAAGTGTTTTACCGCATGATTTACCGGATTACTGACGTGAATATTCCGCTGGATACCGGCGATTTCCGGCTGATGGATCGCGCTGTCGTGGATGTGTTGAATTCCATGCGGGAACATAACCGGTTTATCCGGGGGATGACCAGTTGGATTGGGTTTAAACAAACCGGCGTGACCTATGTGCGCGAAGCGCGGGAATGGGGCGAAACCAAGTACCCGTTCAGTAAGATGGTCCGCTTTGCGATGGATGCCGTGACCGGCTTTTCGTATTTCCCGCTGCAAATTATGGTCTATGTAGCCTTTGTGTTGGGTCTGCTGGCGGTGCTGTCCATCCCGGTGATCGCGCTGCTGCGGCTGGCGCTGGGTTATGAGTTCCTGGGCGGGCAGGTGACAACGATTGTGCTGCTGCTGATTGTCAGCGCGTTCCAGTTGTTTTTCTTGTTTCTTATGGGGCAGTATATCGCGCGGATTTATGACGAGGCGCGCGGGCGGCCCCTGTATATTGTGGCTTCCAAAACGAACCTGGATGGTGTAAAACCAGTGGCACTCAGCAGCCGCGAAGCGAAGGCGACGCCTGCACCGGAACTGTAAGGATAGGTTATGAGTGAAGAAGACCGCAGCCAACTGCATCAGGTCCAGGAGTATCGTAAAATCGTCCTGCTCTATGAAGCGCTGGATGAACAGATTGATGCTTTTCTGACAGCTCACGGCGGGCATACCGAAAAAATGTCAGCCGATGAAGTGGCCCAATACCGCCAGATGGCGCGGCGGCGTGATGATTTGCTCAACCAGATGCGCGCGATGGAACACCAACTCAATATTAATGAGGATGAGTAGTACCAGGGGATCAGTTGTTTATAGTTCCCAAATCGGCGGTTTTGTTACGCCGCCCTGGGTTTTGAACCCAGGCTAGGGGAAAAGCCAAGCCCACTGAAGGGGCTGATAAAAATTTATCAACCATTTCCAGGTGACGCCAAACTGCCGCAGGTTACTGGTTGAGCCAGATGGTTTTAATTAGATGGCAGCAAGCAAGGGTATTAAATCCCTGCGCTGATAGATAGATTTCACGGAGAGCTATTTTGATTACCGGCCCCACTTTTGAAGAAATGCTGCATCCGGGCAAGATTGCGCCGGAAACCCGGCAGCAAGCCATTTTGATGCGCGAAGTTGACCCGCTGGATCCAATTAACCTGTTTAATATTACCTGGCGCGATGCCAGCAATCAGGTTTATCACTTTGTCCTCCCGAAGCAGTTAACTGGGGTGGATGCCAATATTGTGGTGCTGTACGGACGCGAGTTCCCGTCGGGCAGCCACAAGGTTGGCGCGGCGTATTCGGTGCTGCTGGAAAAAGAATTGTTCGGCGAAGTTGATCCGAATGTGCATACCCTGGTCTGGCCGTCCACCGGCAATTACGGCATTGGCGGCGCGTGGGTTGGCTGCCGCATGGGCTGTAAAAGTCTGGTGGTGCTGCCCGCCGGGATGAGCCAGGAACGGTTTGACCGGATTCACAGCTACGGCGCGGACATCATCAAAACGGTGGCAATGGTCACAATCGTATCGTTTTTGCCCAAATTATAGTACTTGGCGGTTTTGATCGCGCCCAGAATATTACACCCACCGACTGCGTGGCAGTGACGCCAATATCCGCATTCTGAACCAGTTTGAAGTGATGGGGAACTATCGGTTCCA
>DATALK010000081.1:0-2133 GCA_036261085.1 Phototrophicaceae bacterium
TCAGTGTTCTACGCAAGATCGCGCTCAACATTCTTAAGCAAGACCCCGCCAAAGGCAGTTTGAAGTCGAAACGCTACAGTGCCGCTTTGGATGACACATTTTTACTTCAATTGCTAGCCCGGGTTTGAAGCGATTGCCCTACATTAGCGTTCTGATTTTATGATCTGTAAGCAGAAGCGGGGTACATTCTAATTGCGCCCCGCAAATCTACTCCACCCAAAGGTATCGTGATTTGGTCTTTACCCGCCGCCGTGCATCTGGATCACCAGCTGAATTAAAGCGCCACCACCAAAGTACACCGCAGCCACGACCACCGCGATAATAACCACTGTTACGAGCGTTCGAACGAGTTTTTTATTCTGTACCATTTCAATGCTCCTTGAGGATTCAAGCGGCTTACTCATACGCCAGCACATCGCGCACCGTCAGTTCGACGGCGTTCCAGGCGGGCAGGAAACTGGCAATAGCGGAAAAGACCAGGACAACAGCTAACCAAATCACCACGCCCACCGGATTAAAGGCAAAGTCCAGCGGGGTTTCGAGCAGGATGCTGCCAAAGACGGTGCCAAACAGGTAGCTGGTTGGCAGCGCCAGCAGCACGGCTCCGGCCCAACTCAACAGCCCGATTAAGCCGCCTTCAATCAGGATGATGCGCAGCAGCGCCAGGTTGGAAGCACCAATCGCGCGCATGACCCCGATTTCGCGGGTGCGTTCCAGGACGTTGATGCTCATAGTGGTCATCAACCCCAGGCCACCCACCACCACGCTCATGAGGGTCATCATCATCATAAACGACACCAGCACTACCGAGTGTTCTTCCAGAACTTTTTGAGTGTCGAACATGCTGGCACTGCTGCGAACGGCCAGCCCGGCAGTTTGCAAGGTGCGTTCGGTATCCCGCTTGACCGCTTGCAAAGCGCCTTCATCGTGCTGCGCTGTCACCAGCCGCACACTGCTGGCAAAGCCGGTCTGACCCGTAACCGGCGCTAACGCCTCGTAGTTAACAAACGCCGTCGGGGGCGCGGCCACCTGCCGGACAATGCCGACAATGTGCCAGGTGGTTTCGCGGCCATCAATCCGCAGGATGATTTCATCCCCCACCTTGATATGGCTGTTGGGGTTATCCGCCAGCCAATTGTGGCTGATGACCAGGGCGTTTTGATCGTCAGGTTGCAACCAGCGGCCTTCCAGCACCGGGAAGTTCAACAGAGTCGAGGCCGCCGGCGGCGCCAACAGCCAGAAGCGATTGCCATAAGTGCCGTCGGCATACATTAAGGACGCTTCGGTTTCACCCCACGCCTCGGCCTGAACCACGCCGGGGATGGCACGGGTCGCCTGCTGGATGTCCTGCACCGGATAAGGTTGGCTAAACTGGACTTCAAGGTCATACCGGTTGGATTCAAATCTCACGTTCAGCGTTTGTGTCATCGCCACGTTCAGATTCAGCGCGGCCATAAACGTCGCGCCGCCGGTTGCCAGTGTCAGCAGGGTGAGCAGCAACCGTCCCTGACGGCGAAACGTATTGCCGATAGACAGCAGCAGCGGGCGGCCAAACGCCTGCCAGCGCGCCAGCAGTTTTTCGATCAGCGCCGAACCGATATTCTCGCGCTCGACGCCGTAATCGTTAATCGCCTGCCGGACACTGATCCGCCCGCCGCGATAGACCGGATAAGCCGCCGCCAGCAGGGGAATCATTAAGCCGATACCGATTTGCAGCAGAATGACCCAATGGGGAATCTCCTGATTGACCAGATTGAAATTCAGCAGCATAGCGACGAATCCGGCGTAGATCTTCCCCGCCCAGATGCCCACCGGCAGCGCCACCGCCAGGGCGACAATGCTCAACACCAGCACCGTGCCGAAGTACAGCACCAGCACCTGACGGGTGCGCGCGCCGATGGCTTTCATCACGCCAATCTGCCGGATTTGTTGCGCCAGCAGCGCCGAGATCATATTAGCGACCAGCGCGCTGCTCAGTACCAACGCCAGCAAACCAAACGCCTGTTGCAGCATCAGCAGTGAAGCCATCTGATCGGCATGGGGATGTTCCCCCGGCGGCGGAAGCCGTATCTGGTAAATGCTGCGCCCGCTCGCAGCCACCCAATCTTTAACTTCATTAGTCACAACGCGAAC
>DATALK010000350.1:0-4447 GCA_036261085.1 Phototrophicaceae bacterium
AGGTCTGGTTAAAGAAGAACTCTCCGGTGTGCTGAAAAATATTCAGGACGGCAGCTTTGCCCGCACCTGGATTCAGGAAAACAAGGATGGCCGTCCCAATTTCCTGCCGCGCCGTCATCAGGAACACGATCTGCTGATTGAAAAAGTGGGCGCAGACCTGCGTGACATGATGCCGTTCCTGAACGCCAAGCGCGTCAAACAGCAGGATTAACTGTGATGGAAGTTCGTACCCTGACCGAGAACGATGCTGCCGCTTATCTGACGGTTCGGTTGCGGTCTTTGCAGGAACACCCGGAAGCCTTTGGCGCGTCTTATGACGAGGAGCAAGGAATGCCGCTGGAGAAAGTGGCCGCGCTCCTGACCTCGGCAGACAGCCCAACCTTTGGTGCTTTTATGGATGGTGCGTTGGTGGGTATTGCTACCTTGTGGCGGTATCCCCGTGTTAAAACCCATCATCGGGCGATGTTAACCGGCATGTATGTGGCGGCGGAAGTTCGCGGACAGGGTATTGGACAGGCACTAATCGAAGCGGTTCTGGCATATGCGCGCACTTGCTCCGGTTTGGAAGATGTCGTGTTGGCTGTAACGGTTGGCAACGCAGCGGCGCGCCATCTGTATGTAACCAACGGTTTTACACCCTATAGTGTCGAGCCACGTTACATCAAAATTGCTGACCGTTACTATGACATAGAGTGGATGATATTGCGGATTGTGTGAGGCAAAACGGTGCAACTGAAACAGTTTGACGATCCAGCAAAATTTTATCAGCAAGCTGAAACTTTTCTGCTGGCGCGAGAAGCGGAACATAATCTGATTATCGGGCTGTGCGGAACACTCGTGCAGGGTGGCGTTTATGAACTGCCGCCCTATCTGGCCCTGGTTGAAGATGCCGGGACAGTCATTGCCGCCGCGCTGCGAACGCCGCCCTTTAACCTCATCCTCTCGGAAATGGCGGATGCTGGCCCGCTGTCACTCATTGTTGAGGACGTATATCGTCTGTATGGAGCCAGCCTGACCGGCGTGATGGGGGCTGGGTCGCTCAGTCGCGCCTTTGCCGAACGCTGGTCGGAGATGACCGGAAAATTACACCGGTTGAATATGGCCGAGCGCATTTACAAGCTGGAAACCGTGCGTCCGGTGCGCGGCGTCTCCGGTGAAATGCGGCGGGCGACGGCTGCTGACCGTGATTTGTTAGTACGTTGGGGCCTGGCTTTTAACCAGGAAGCGCTGGGTGAGGCGGACTTGGCCCGCGTTGAACGCCTGACAGATACCACCCTGGCCACTGATCCCCAGGTGCGCGGGCGGTTTTTGTGGATAGATAACGGCCAGCCCGTTTGCTTGGTTGGCTACAGTGGCCCAACGCCGAATGGCATTCGCATTGCTCCGGTTTATACGCCGCCGGAACTGCGCGGACGGGGTTATGCCAGTGCGGGTACGGCGGCGGTCAGCCAATGGCTGTTGGATCAGGGGCGGAAGTTTGTTTTTCTGTACACCGATTTAAGCAATCCCATTTCCAATCACGTTTACCAAAACATCGGGTATGAAGCGGTGGGTGACGTGGATGAATACCGATTTAATAATCAGGAGTAGCCGCCATGGACGATGATGAATCCGGCGTCGTAGGAAAGGGGGTGGTCTGATGTCCGAAGATGGCCTTGCTGACCTTAAGCGCTTCACATTCGACCTGAGATTAAAGATTGAAAGGATCACCCCAAAATGGCAAAGCAACAAATTGACGAAAACGTAGTCCGTATTCTGGATACTACCCTGCGCGACGGCGAACAAAGCCCCGGCGCGACCCTGAGCAGTGCCGAAAAGTTAGAAATTGCCCGCCAACTGGCCCATCTTGGCGTAGACGCCATTGAGGCCGGTTTCCCGGCAGCTTCGCCGGATGATCTGGCAGCGGTACAGCGGATTGCCCGCGAGGTTGGAACACCGGATGGGCCAATCATCTCCGGGTTAGCCCGCGCCGTTGAAAAGGATATTCGTACCTGCTGGGAAGGGGTCAAAGATGCGGCTAAACCCCGGATTCACACGTTCCTCGGCACGTCCGATATTCATCTCAAATATCAAATGGGTATGAACCGCGACCAGGCTTTGGAAGCGATTCGCAAAGCGGTGACGCTGGCCCACGAACTGTGCGACGATGTTGAGTTTAGCCCGATGGACGCGGGCCGTACCGAACTGCCATTCCTGATTCAAATCTGCGCGCTGGCGGTGGAATGTGGCGCGACCACGCTCAATATTCCTGATACGGTTGGTTACTGTACGCCGGAAGAATGGGGCGAGATGATCGCCACGTTGATTGCCGAAACGCCGGGAGCGGGCAAGGGCAGCGGCGTGATCTGGTCAATGCACTGCCACAATGACCTGGGTCTGGCGACGGCCAACACGCTGGCGGGTATTATGGCTGGGGCACGGCAGGCGGAAGTCACCATCAACGGTATCGGCGAACGGGCAGGCAATACCAGCCTGGAAGAAGTCGTGATGGCGATCCAGACGCGCCCGCAGTTTTACCATGTGCGTACCAACATCAACACACGCGAGATCATGAAAGCTAGCCGGATGGTCAGCAACTACACTGGCATGGTGGTGCAGCCGAATAAAGCGGTGGTGGGTTCAAACGCTTTCTCGCACGAGGCCGGTATTCATCAGGACGGCGTGCTGAAACATTCCAGCACCTACGAGATTATGACGCCGGAAAGTGTGGGCCTGAGCCAGAGTCGTTTGGTACTCGGCAAACACAGTGGCCGCCACGCGCTCAAGGCCCGTTTGAAAGAACTGGGTTACGATGTTGATGGTGACGCGCTGAATCAGGTTTTTGCCCGGTTTAAAGATTTGGCCGATGCCAAAAAGACCGTCACCGATGCCGATCTGGAAGCGCTGATCGCTGATGAATTCCACAAGCCGGAGGAAATTTTCCATCTGGTAGATATTCAGGTGACGTGTGGCACGATGGGGATGCCAACCGCGACGGTCAAGTTACAGAATAACGGTGAGGAATTTGTTCAGGCAGCCGTCGGCGCGGGGCCAGTGGACGCCGCCTATAAAGCGATAGATGCGGTGGTGCAGTCGCCCAATACGCTCGTGGAATATAGTGTTCACAGTGTCACCGAGGGCCTGGATGCGCTGGGTGAAGTGACTGTCCAGATTGCGCCGCTCGGTGAAGGAAAACGTTCCTTTGGTGGTTATGGCGCGGATAATGACATTATTGTCGCCAGCGTAAAGGCCTACATGGCCGCGCTCAACCGCATGATCGCGGTTCTCGGTTATGGCGACCATCAGCCCGAAGGGGAAGCCGCTGCCATTACGGTCAGCCGCGAAAAAGTTTAGTTAATCAGTTTCTTACGGTTGGGGCGAACTGCCCCAACCAAAACCTCGATTTCAACTGCAAGTGACCGTGAAACGCTGTGGGAGAGTGGTATTTTACGCGCCCACATAAGTTCATCTGGGATAATTTGGGATAACATGGGATATGGCAACAAACGGAACACACCCGAAAACGCTGTTTGAAAAAGTCTGGGAAAGCCATCTGGTGCGCCCACAAACGCCGGATACCCCGGCAGTTCTCTACATTGACTTGCATCTGGTGCATGAAGTGACCTCGCCGCAGGCGTTTTCGCTGCTGCGGGAACGCGGCTTAAAGGTGCGGCGGCCCGATCAAACAATGGCAACGATGGATCACAGCACGCCGACGACGCCGCGTGATGCCAATGGCCGGATTCAGGTGACGGATGCGATGGCCGCCGCCCAACTTGACGTCATGCGCAAAAACTGCGCCGACTTTGGCCTGCCGTTGTCTGATCTGGGGACGGCCAAACAGGGCATTGTCCATGTGATTGGGCCGGAGCAGGGGCTTACGCAACCGGGGATGACCATTGTCTGTGGTGACAGCCATACCAGTACTCACGGCGCCTTTGGCGCGCTGGCGTTTGGGATCGGTACCAGTGAAGTGGCACATGTTCTGGCGACTCAGTGTTTGCTCCAGGATTGCCCGAAAACGATGGCCGTTCGGGTGGATGGCCGGTTGCAGGCGGGCGTGACCGCGAAAGATATTATTCTCGCCATCATTGCCAAAATCGGGATTGGTGGCGGTACGGGGTATGTCTTTGAATACATGGGAGCTGCGATCCGCGCATTGAGTATGGAAGGCCGGATGACGGTCTGCAATATGTCTATTGAAGGCGGCGCGCGCGCGGGCCTGATTGCGCCGGATGAGACGACGTTTGCCTATGTGGCGGGGCGTCCGTATGCCCCAAAGGGCGCGGCCTGGGAGCAGGCGGTAGCGTCCTGGCGCAGCCTGGCAACGGATGACGGTGCGGTTTTTGACAGCGAAATCACCTTAGATGGCGCTGCGCTTACCCCCATGATTACCTACGGCACGAATCCGGGGATGGGGATGCCGATTGCCAGCGCCGTGCCTGACCCCGACAGCCTGCGCGATGTG
>DATALK010000091.1:0-2321 GCA_036261085.1 Phototrophicaceae bacterium
GGGGATGATTATTTTTCCGGGACGTATGATTGAGTCCGATGTCATCCTGGTGGCCTCCCCCAACCGGCGTTTGATTACCCGCAACGTCAGCTTTGAGGAAAGCGACCATCACGGCCTGGAAATCGGCGGTGTGGTTCACCAGCGCATGTATCCGCGCCAGGACGAAGTTGAAGTGGACGAGGATACCTGGAGTTCGTGGTAAGCGGATAGCCGCGAGGCTTAGTCATGGAAGATGATATACGATATCTTGACCCGCGCGACCATGTGCGAACACGCCCAAATATGTATTTCATCGGCGGCACAGGCACGAAGGGGCTGCACCAGCTTATTTTCGAGCTGGTTGAAAATTCAATTGACCAAGTGCTTAGGGGCTTTTGCCAGCGAATTCAAGTTACACTTCAGGATGGAAACCGCGTCACTGTTACCGATAATGGCGCGGGAATTCCCATTGCAACCTTCAAAGACACGGGGAAATCTTTTCTCGAACGTGTTCTAACCTACTTCGGTGAATGGCCCCAAAATTGGCTTGAACGCGAAGTGCGTACTTTTGGCGGCGGTTCAATTGGGTTGTTTTTGGCAATTATCAATGCCACCTGTGCCGAACTGACAGCCCAGGTCAAACGCGATGGCTTCTTGTGGGAACAGCGTTTTCAGGCGGGTGTCCCGCAAGGTGAATTAATCCAGGTCAGACCGTTGGCGGCAGGCGAAGAAACCGGCACGAGCATCACTTTAGTGCCGGATTTTACCGTCTTTGATCGAAACGAATTCAGCTACGAAACCCTGTACCACCGTCTGCGCGAAATTGCCTTTCTGACTTCCAGTGCAACCATTATCCTTGAAGATCAACGCACCCCCGCCGAAGGGCCAACTGTCGAGTTTCATTTTCCCGGCGGTCTGGCCGATTATGTGGCGTTCCTCAATCGAGACTATCAGCCGTTGCACCCTCCTGTGTCTATCCGTGAAACTATAAAACTTAAAAAGGATTATAAGCCGACAGGCGAAATGGCTGAGATTGAGATAGCGTTTCAGTATTCGGACGCGGTAAATCCCATTTTATTTGGTTATGTGAATGCCTTTAACATAACCGGTGGTGGTACACACATCAAAGGTTTTCTTTCAGGGGCACGGAGGTCAATTCATGATTATCTTCAGAAGACTGAACTGGATAAGAATTGGCCCTGGTCTGATCCTCACGAATATGATTTTGTAGCCGGACTGACGGTTGTTATCAGTTTATGGCATCCTCAACCAACATTTGAGGGTTCAATGTTATACAAATTAATGAACCCTGAAATGGAGGATGCTGTTCGGTACATAACTATGGATGCGTTTGAACAGTTTGCCGAGCAATATCCTGACGCCATGCGCCAGCTTGCTGAGCGCTGTTTAGCCACCAAACAAGCGCGCGAACAGCGGCGCTACGGGCTGTAAACGGCAGTAGTTTAGCGCATCACCTGACAATTACACCGGCAGCGCGTGAACTTCAACCAGCGTCACCGGCAGCCCGCGCTGCGGCGGCATAAGTCACCTTTTCGTCGTGAAAATTCGTTATTTCTGTTTTTGGCGGGAACGCCCACCCCACAGCAGCGCATGATCTTCACGCTGGCTGAGGGACTCGAAATGTTCCAGTGATAATGACAACAAGGCCGGGGCGCCAGCCTGTTCGAGTTGTTTAATCCGCGCCTGATGCTGCTGCCAGACGGTGGCAATGGCCCGTTCATTTTTGGCGCGGGCATAAAAGCCATAAAACTGACTCTCCGGGTGTCGGTCATCGGCTCCGGGAAAGGTACAGGATAAAAGCACCGTACCATCCTGACATTCGGTATAAAATTTGACGCCGCGCCCGAAGACAAAAGCATAAGTCCCCGCCGCTTCGGAAACCAACAATGGACTCAGCAGCACATAGCGCAGCGGCGCTTCGATGTGAAAAATCTCGCGGTTCAGCCGCATAATGGGATACAGAAAGAAAAACACCAACACGCTGTAAGGGAAAAATACTTCACGGGTATAACTCAGATCGCGGAAACCCAATGTTTTCAGTTCCGTAATTTCGCGCTGGTAACGATCCTGTATCTGATATTCAACCTTACTTTTCTGAATGGGTTCGTAAGTAGCAAGTGGCATGAGTCACCGCCTCATGATGTCGTAATGGTGGGTGTGGGGGCGCAGACCGCGCCCCCTAAAGATGAATTAGCTTGATGACTTGGGGATTTTGGGCAGCAGCCAGCCAATAAACGCTTCTTCGGAACGAGTCTGCATCAACACCCGCCCCGGCCCAGTCAGCACACAGACCAGCCCTTCGCCGCCCAGGATGGCCGATT